>DAOLDO010000318.1:0-7186 GCA_035327325.1 Chloroflexaceae bacterium
TCGCCATCGCCCGCTTCGGGAGTCGTCATCTCCCGCCCGGGAGTCGCCATCGCCCACCCCGGGAGTCGCCTCGCGCCGCACGGGTGCTGCCATCGCCCACCTCGGGAGTCGCCTCGCGCCGCACGGGTGCTGCCATCGCCCGCTTCGGGAGTCGCCTCGCGCCGCACGGGTGCTGCCATCGCGCACCCCGTGCGTTGCCTTATGATGTCAGGAGTTACCATCGCGCACCCCGGGAGTCGCCTCGCGCCACACGGGTGCTGCCATCGCGCACCCTGGGAGCCGCCCCGCGCCCCTGGGCGAAGCGAGCGCTCCTGGCCGAGGCGGGCAGGCCATGCACGAGCGGGGCGTGCAGCCCACCGATCAAAGCTTCGAGGGCAAAGCACACCTGAGTCATCACCCGGTTTTCACTTCGCGTGGCTAAATTGACGGGCGTACCCGTCCACAGCATGCCCGCCCCCTCTGAGAGAGCCGCCTTGTCGGGCCGCCTCGAGCGCATGTTCACCGTTGGCTCCCAGGCCCGCAGCGGCGCCTCGAGGGCAGCGAGCGCACGGTTCGCGCCGACCTGGCCTTTCTGCGCGACCGCCTGGGGGCACCCCTGCGCTACGAGCGGGACCGGGGCGGCTACAGCTACACGGACCCGAGCTGGAAGCTGCTCACGCTGCTCATGGGCGAGGGCGAGCTTATGGCCTTCTTCCTCAGCGGCGAGCTGGCCCAGCGCTAGCTCGGGACGGCCTTCGAGGCGACGCTGCGCAAGGCCGTCGAGCAGCTCGCCGCCGGACTGCCGAGCGAGCTCTGGGTGGGCCTGGAGCACCTGGTTAAGCACTATATGTTCCTCGCGGGGGCAACGGCCGGGGCCGACCCGGCGCTGCTGGCCGCCCTCTTCGAGTGTGGGTATGCGCGAGCGCTTCCCCATCGAAATGAGCCGTCAGAGGCGCGCAGGCGCGAGGCCCTACCACCACCAACGGCTCACCGTCGGGTCACGGTCAATACCTGACCTGGGCTTGAAGTGCAAGACGGGCGAGCCCCGACGCCCTACCAAGACTCTCCCCCGTGGGCGCCCGGGGACGGGCCCCTGCATGCCCGTTGGCGGCGAAGAGCAGCGAGGGCCCGGCGGGCCAGCAGAGGTTCTGACCATGGCCAACAAGAAGAGTAGCGACAGCCTCCTCGGCCAGATCGTCGTCGCCGTCGTCATCGCGCTGCTGGTCGGCGGCAGCGCGCCCTGGTGGTGGCGCGAGCTGTTCCCTGAGCGGCCTCCCCCGACCGCGCAGCCCCCCACGCCAGAGACCCACGCTCCCACGCGGACACCGGCTGACCCCACCCCATCGCCGCCGCCCGGCGACCCCGCGGGCTGCGTCGTGACCATCGTGAACCCCCTTGTCGCGCTGCGCAGGGACCCCGCCCCCCTCAGCCAGGAGCTGATCGCGGTGGAGCCGGGCGAGTACCCCACCCTGGAGTACACCGTCACGGAGTTTGCCGGCCAGGACATGGGCTGGTTTGCGATCGAGGTCGCGGGGCGACGCGGCTGGGTGCAGGACGACACGCTGACCATCGCCGCGAAGACCGACGCCTGCCCCTAGTGCGGGGCTGAGGGCCGCGACAGCGTCCCGCGCTGCCTTCAGACGGCCCGAGCGCGCCAGGCGCCCCGCCTGATGTTGCACCAGGCGCCGCCACCAGCAGCCCGACCAACGCCCCGGCACAGCCGCGGGCCGCCCCACAGCGCGGGGCGGCCCGCCTCACATCACATCGGCGCGACCTACGCGATCCAGGAGGGCCTGCGGTGCCAGGTCGGCGTGTCGCGCACCGTCTCGTCGTCAACGCTCAGGCGCACGCGGTTGCCCTCCACCGCCTCGACCACCCGACACGGGATGTAGGTCACGTCACGGCTGAGCAGGCCCCGGTGCACCTCCATGCAGGTCTCCTCCTCGCTCTGCCCGGGGCCGCCGACGCTCGTCCCGAACCAGACCTGGTCAATCTTGCCCAACTTGCTCCCCTCGCGGGAGTAGACCTCCATCCCCTTGCGCAGCTGCCGACTGACGTCCTCCATGACTCACCTCCTCAGCGAGACAGTTGTGAAGGCCCCGTCACGGCGCCGTGGCAGCAAAAGGGGTGCCAGCGCGGCCCGCGATAGGGAAATATTCCCCGACCAGCTATCTTTACAAAACCTTTACTAGGGAGTATTATAACTCCCATACCACCTCTAGGAACTTATACCTCTGGCCGGGTGAGCTATGCTCGATGGCGCACCCTGGCCCCCGAGCGTCCGCGGCGCGAGCCGGGCGGGCGCCCGGGGGCCCCTTGCTTGCGCTGCTCCTACCAGACGCACGCTCGCGTCGCGCTCCTCTGCGCTCGGTAACGAACAGACGTCAAGGAAGACGTGGGCCACCGCCCCGCCGCGCCGCCCCCCCCCGCGGGGGGGCGCGGCCATCACACGCCGTCCCGCGGAACACGCCGCGATACGACCAGCATAGGGGAGACCACGCAATGAGGCGGAGGCAACCGAACGACGCACACCCTGGCACGACGGCGGTGGAGACGACCCCCAGGCGCCGCGCCCACGCATGGCTGCTCACCGCCTGGGCCCTGATCCTGATCCTGCTCGCGTCGCCGGTCGCGGCGACGCCCGTGGCTCAGCAGGACCAGACGGAGGAGCCGGGGGTGTTCGAGGAGGAGGAAGCCCTGGTCGAGTTTCGGCTGCCCAGCCGCGCCGAGATCGCGCAGCTCGAGGCGATCGGGGCCGACCTGGCGGAGTACGTGCGCGACAACGACGACGGCACGATCATGATCAACGCCTTCGTCACTCCGACCGAGCGCGCCCAGTACGAGGCCATGGGCTTCCCCGCGGGGGTGACGGTCGAGGACCGCTCGACCTGGGAGGCGGCGATCGCCGAGCGCAACGCCACCATCGCGGCGGAGGAGCAGGCCCTGAGCGCCGCGTCGGGCGAGGCCCTGGCCGCGCCCCTGCTCGACATCCCGAGCAGCCTCAACAGCACCCCCCCGCTGGACCCCGGCGGCGAGGTCACGATCATGCGCGTGGACTACTTCACCAACTACGCCGGTCGCTTCCTCGCCGTCGCGGCGCGCACCGCCCTCGGCACCCCCACCGGCGGGCCGACCCTGGCGATGGCCTGGCGGACGGCGGGCGGGAGCTACGGCACGGCGTCCACGATGTCGAAGTTCAACGACGCCAGCCAGTATATCTACCACCGGCTGCTCGTCCGGGTTGGGGCGGCCGGCTCCACCACCCCCGTGCCCGCGACGGTGCGCGTCGCGTCGAGCACCGGCGCCGTGGCCGAGGGGCCGGTGAACCTCTGGGTGGGCGGCGGCCTCCCGCCCATGGCCGAGGACTTCCAGAAGAACTTCATCACCCGCTACCTGGACGCGACCGAGACCCACCAGCGCATCAACGCCCTGGCGACCGAGTTCTCGGGGCTGGCCGAGATCATCAATCTGCCCTACAAGTCCAACGGCTACCAGCGCAAGGCGATGGCCGTGATGGACACGAACACGAACATCCTCGCCGCGCCGGGCAGCACGGCCCGAGCCGTCTACCTCGAGTCGAAGGCGTGGGGCCACGAGGGCGGCAACAGCGTCCAGGCCGAGTTCCTCAACCCGGGCGCGGCCAGCCAGCCCCTCACCGTCTCGGTCACGGGGAGCCGGATCACGGTGCGGCTGGGGACGAGCGCGACGGGCGCGATCAACAGCACGGCGGCCCAGGTGGTCGCGGCGCTCAACGCCAGCCCGGCCGCGAGCGCCCTGGTCACCGCCTACACCTACGCCGGCAGCGCCGGTGGCAGCCCCGTCGTGGCCCGCTCGCTCGTGACCCTGACCGACGGCCTGAGCGCGCCGGCCAGCGTGCAGCGCGGGCCCTTCCAGATCCAGGCCATCAGGATCGGCAAGGTCCGCGACGGCTCGAAGATCGGCGTCTACTTCTACTGCCAGCAGCACGCCCGCGAGTGGGTGACGCCCCTGGTCTGCCTGGAGACGGCCGAGCGGCTGCTGCGCAACTACGGGACCGACTCCCTGACCAGGGAGCTGGTTGACAACCTCGACATCTTCATCGTCCCGTCGTTCAACCCGGACGGCACCCACTACTCGATGTACGACTTCGCGAGCCAGCGCCGCAACATGACCCGCTACTGCTCGGTGACGACGACCAGCGGCATGCCGACCAACCGCAACGCCTGGGGCGTGGACAACAACCGCAACAACTCGGTCGGCTCGATCTTCGACGGCTACAATGGGGCCTCGACAAGCTGCACGAGCGACACCTTCGCCGGCCCCAGCGAGTTCTCGGAGCCCGAGAACAAGAATGACCAGTGGCTGGTGGACACGTTCACGAACATCAAGTTCTCGATGAACATCCACACCTACGGCGGCTACTACATGTGGTCGCCGGGCGCCTACATCCTGAGCGGCCGCGTGCCGCTCCCGCCGCCGAACATCGGCGTCGAGGCCTACTTCTTCGCCGGGGCCGACCTGGTGCTGAACCGGATCAAGGAGGAGCGCGGGACGGTGGTGCTGCCCGAGCGCACCGGCCCGATCGCCGACGTGCTCTACTCGGCCGCGGGCAACAGCGCCGACGACCACTGGTACCGCAAGGACATCATCGCCTACAGCTTCGAGGCCGGCGCCGACCGCTTCACTTCCACCTCCAGCGGCGTCACGCAGAGCGCCGTCGGCTTCCAGCCCAACTTCGCCAGCGAGGGCCGCTTCGAGGCCCTGGAGTTCGCGTCGGGCAACTACGGCCTGCTCGAGACGGCCCTGCAGTACGCCCGCGATACCACCCCGCCCCAGGCCTACATCATCCCCAACGGCGGCGCCTCGCAGAGCCCGATCCGCGCCACCTTCCAGTACGGCAACGAGCCGGCCGTGATCTACTACACCCTCGACGGCTCGACCCCGACCACGTCCTCGCCCACCTGGGAGGCCCAGGGCCCGCGTCGGCCCGGCCAGGTCTTCCTGTTCAGCCACACGACCACGGTCAAGTGGATCGCCAAGGACATCAAGGGCAACGTCTCGGCGGTCAGCACGGCCCGCTTCGCGGTCGAGACCGCGCCGCCGGTCACGACGGCCGCCCTGTCGCCCGCCCCCGTCAACGGCTGGTACAGCAACCCCACCGTCACCCTGAGCGCCGACGACAACGAGGCCGGCGGCGGCGCCGGCGTCGCCTCCAGCGAGTACCGGCTCGACGGGGGCGCCTGGACGAGCTACGGCGGGCCGTTCCAGGTGACGGGCGACGGCGAGCGCCTGCTCGAGTTCCGCTCGACGGACCTGGCGGGCAACCAGGAAGCGACGCGGTCGCTGAGCTTCCAGAACGACGGCACCGCGCCGACCCTCGCCCCGTCGGTCGCGCCGAACCCGGTGGTGCTGAACGGCGGCGCCACGGCCAGCCCGAACGCCGCGGACGCCACCTCGGGCGTGGCCTCGGCCAGCTGCGCGGCCGTGGTCACCAGCTCCGTCGGCGCCAGGACCGTCAGCTGCACGGCGACCGACCTCGCCGGCAACACCGCCACGGCGCTCGCGGCCTACAACGTCGTCTACACCTTCGCCGGCTTCGGCCCGCCGGTTGACAACACGCCCGCCCTCAACAGCGCGAACGCGGGCCAGGCCATCCCGCTCAAGTGGCGGCTCACCGACGCCGCCGGGGCGCCCGTGACCAACCTGGCGAGCGTCAAGGTGGTCGTCAACAACCTGGCCTGCCCCGTGGGCACGAGCGCCGACCAGATCGAGGAGTACGCCCCGGGCTCCTCCGGCCTGCTCAACCTGGGGAACGGCTACTACCAGTACAACTGGGCCACGCCGAAATCGTACGCCAGGTCGTGCAAGACGCTGAAGCTCGACCTCGGCGAGGGCACGGGGATGGAGCGGACGGCGCTGTTCCAGTTCCCACGGTAGGCCGGCGGCCCCAGGGCCCGGCACCTCCACCGGCCAGACGCCCCCGCCGCATGGCGGGGGCGTCTGCTATACTGGCGCGACCGACTCGCAGGGGGGGTTAGTCCGCGGGGGGCCGCCGCCCGGGAGAGGACACACCGATGAGCCACAGACTCTCGCTCGCCGCCATCGAGCGGGCGATGCAGGTGATTGACCCCGTCTTCCTGCGCACGCCGCAGTACCGGGCCGAGGCCCTCGAGCCGCGCCTGGGCTGCCGCCTGGTGGTGAAGGTCGAGACCCTCAACCCGATCCGCTCGTTCAAGGGGCGCGGGGCCTCGCTCTACCTCGCCGGGGTGAAGCCAGGGGCGCGCCTGGTCTGCGCCAGCGCGGGGAACTTCGGCCAGGCCATGGCCTACGCCTGCCGGGCCAGGGGCGCGGGCCTGACGGTCTACGCGAGCGTCGGCGCCAACCCGCTGAAGCTCGAGCGCATGCGGGCCCTGGGGGCCGAGGTGCGCCTGAGCGGCGAGGACTTCGACGCGGCCAAGGCGGAGGCGAGACAGTTCGCCGCCGAGGCGGGACTGGCCCTGGTCGAGGACGGCCGCGAACCCGCGACGGGCGAGGGCGCGGGGACGATCGGGCTCGAGCTGGCGGCCTGGCCCGAGCCCCTCGACAGCGTGGTCGCGCCCCTCGGCAACGGGGCCCTGCTGACGGGCGTGGGGCGCTGGCTGAAGGCCCACGCCCCGGCCACCGAGGTGGTGGGCGCGGCCGCCGCGGGCGCCCCCGCCATGGTCGAGTCCTGGCGGTCCGGCACGGTGGTGGCGCACGGCGCCATCAGCACGGTGGCCGACGGCATCGGCGTGCGCGTGCCGGTCCCCGAGGCCCTCGCCGACATGGCGGGCACGGTAGACGACGCGCTGCTGGTCTCGGACGAGGCGATGCTGGCGGCGATACGCCTGCTGCACGAGCACCTGGGCCTGGTGGTCGAGCCCTCGGGCGCCGCCGGGGTGGCCGCCATCCTCGAGCACCCGGCACGCTTCGCGGGGCGCCTGGTGGGGACGGTGATCTGCGGGGGCAACCTGACGCGGGCGCAGATGCGCGAGTGGCTCGCGTAGGGAGGGGCCTGGCCCCTGCCACCCCGTTTGCTATGCCCGCAGGGGGTGCCCCTGCCACCCCGTTCATTTGCGAGAGGGCCGCCGCCGGCCCTCTCGCGCTCTCCCGCGCCAGGGGCTCGCGCCCCTGGACCCCGTAAGTGTTTGCCTCTGCCGTGCCGCCGGCCCGTGGTCATGCCCCGTGGGCGCTGCCGTTCAGGGCGCCC
>DAOLDO010000319.1:0-7170 GCA_035327325.1 Chloroflexaceae bacterium
GGCGCGAGCCCTGCTCCAGCTCGGTCTGGGCCATGTGCGGGTCGAGCCCGGCCCAGGCGTCCACCTCGCCCCGCTCAAGGGCCACCTTGCCGTCGGCGTGCTGCAGGTTGATGATCTCGACCTCGCTCGTGCTCAGCCCGGCCTCGCTCAGCGAGCGCAGCAGGAAGAAGTACGGGTCCGTGCCCTTGGTCGCGGCGATCTTCTTGCCGCGCAGGTCGGCCACCGAGGTCACCGGCGAGTCCCTGGCCACCACGAGGGCGGTCCACTCGGGCTGCGAGTAGACGTAGACGGTCTGGATCGGCGCCTCGTTGGCCCTGGCGAGCAGCGCGGCCGCGCCCGCCGTCGAGCCGAAGTCAACGGCGTTGGAGCGCAGGTACTCGTTGGCCTTGTTGCTGCCCGCGCTCAGGGTCCAGGTCACGGCGACGCCGTCGGCCGCCAGATCCTCCTCGAGCCAGCCGAACTTGCGCAGCACCAGGCTGCTGGGGTTGTAGTAGGCGTAGTCGAGCCGGATCTCGGCGGGCTTGCCCGCGGCCGGGGCGCTCGCCGGGGCGGCGGCGCCGCAGGCGGCGAGGGCGACGATGAGGGCGAGCAGGCCGGTCAGGGGGGCGAACAGGCGCCTGGGCATGGGATCCCTCCTTCACAAGAATCTGTGCGTCAGGCCGCGGCGGGCTCCGCGGCGTGGCTCAGCCCGAAGTGGGTGAGGATGCGGGCGCGCAGGCGCGCCAGGGCGACGTCGCCGCGGTCGCGGGGGCGCGCGAGCGGCACGTCAATCGTCGCCGCAACCGTCGCCGGGCGGCGGCCCAGGATCACGACCCGGTCGGCCAGGATCAGGGCCTCGTCCACGTCGTGGGTGACGAGCACGACGGTGGGGCGCAGCCGCCGGTAGACGTCGGCGACCAGGTCCTGCATCTGCATGCGGGTCAGGGCGTCGAGGGCGGCGAGGGGCTCGTCGAGCAGCAGCACCTCGGGCCGCCCGATCAGCGCCCGGGCCAGGGCGGCGCGCTGGGCCATCCCGCCCGAGAGCTGGTGGGAGTACGCGCGGCGGAACTCGTCGAGGCCCACGAGGCCCAGGAGCTCGTCGGGCGCGGGCGGCGCGGGCAGGCGGCGCGCGCCAAAGGCGACGTTCTGCTCAACCGTCAGCCACGGGAACAGCCGCGGCTCCTGGAAGACCACGGCGCAGCGCGGGTCCGCCCGCGTGACCGGCCGCGCCCCGAGGCGCACCTCGCCCGCCGTCGGCTGCTCGAGCCCGGCGATCATGCGCAGCAGGGTGGACTTGCCGCAGCCGCTCGGCCCGAGGATGACGACGAGCTGCCCGGCCTCGATCGGGAGCGAGACCTCGTGGAGCACGTTCAGGGGCCCGCCCTGCCCGCCGAACGTTTTGCCGACCCGGTGGAGCGTGACATTTTCGGCCATACCCGTCCCTCCCGGCGCCCTGCGGCGCCAGGCTCAGGGGGCGCAAAAAGCCCCCATCGCGTGCGATGAGGGTGTGTGACCCGGGCATGGGTGTGCCAGTGTCGCACACGCTCATCTCCCAGGTTGCCCTGTCGGAGTTGGCACCGTGCCGCGACCACGTCGTCGGGCGGTTGCCGGGGCTTCATCGGGCCGATCCCTCTGCCCCTCTGGATAAGCGTGCAGTATTGAGCTAAGGCAACTATAGGGTATTTATCTTACTTTGTCAAGATAGTCAAGAATATCCCGCCTGCGCCGAGGGCAGCTTTAGACCGTGGGCTTTCGGGCGTGCCCTGCTGTGGAGATCGGCCTCCCGATCAGGTATACTGATGGTGCCCACCCTTAACCGCCCGGTCACACACGTACCGTTGGTTGTAGGCACACACACGAAACCGCGGCCGGCCGTAGAAAAATCTTGCAAGAGCATGCTCGAGGAGTTACCGATGTCTCAGATCCCTAACCGCATCCCCCTGCCGCAGCGCGGCGCCGGCTCGCAGCTCCCCCTGCTGATCGGGCTCGCCGTCGTCGTGGCCGTCGCCATCGCCATCGTCACCTCGGCCGTCACCACGGTAGAGGCCGGCACGCGCGGCGTGCTGAAGACCTTCGGCGAGATCACCGGCGTGCTCGACGAGGGGCTGCACTTCCGCACGCCCTTCATCACCTCGGTCACCTTTGTCGAGGTGCGCACCCAGCGCTACGAGTCGAACTCCACCGCCGCCTCGCGCGATCTGCAGATTGTCACCAGCAACATCGTGATCAACTACCGCCCCGACCCGCTGCAGGTGGACCGGCTGGTGCGCGAGATTGGCACCGACTACGAGCGCAGGGTGGTGGACCCGGCCATCCAGGAGGCCCTGAAGGCGGCCACGGCCCAGTTCACGGCCGAGGAGCTGATCACCCGCCGCCCCGAGGTCTCGGACCTGATCCAGCAGGTGCTGACCGAGCGGCTCACCCCCCGCGGCGTGATCGTCGAGACCGTCTCGATCACCGACTTCAACTTCAGCCCCGAGTTCGCCCGGGCGATCGAGGCCAAGCAGGTGGCCGAGCAGGACGCGCTGCGCGCCACCCGCGAGCTGGAGCGGGCCCGCATCGAGGCCCAGCAGCAGGTGGCCCGCGCCGAGGCCGAGGCCACCGCCCGCCTCGAGGTGGCCCGCGCCGAGGCCGAGGCCCTGCGCCTGCAGCGCGAGGTGATCTCGCCCGAGCTACTCCAGCTGCGCTTCATCGAGCGCTGGGACGGCGTGCTGCCCCGCTTCATGGGCGGCGAGAACGGCCTGACGCCCCTGATCAACCTGCCCGCCGAGGAGATCGCCGGCCCGGTGACCACCGTCGCGCCCGCGGCCACGGTCGCGCCCGAGCCCGAGCCCATCGCCGAGCCCACGACCGCGCCCGCCCCCTAGACGCGCCCTGGCGCGCCGGTCGGTCGTTCGCGAGGGACGGCGCCCGCTGGGCGCCGTCCCTTTGTGTCTGGCGAACCCGCCACCGGGGGTGGCAGGATCGGGCGCTCAGGTGAACGGATCATTTCCGTAGCGCCCTTCACAAGCTCATACAATGCTGATCGAGCGGCGCGCCGGTGCGCCGCCAGGCTTGTAGGGCTCGCGTATGGTTGCTGAAACAAGCGGCGGGGCGGCGCGCATAGGGGGCGCGCCGGCGATCCTCGGCGGCCAGCTCAGGCGCCTGACCCTGCTCGCCCGCATCCTCCTGGTCAACTCGCTGATCGTGGCCCTGGGCGCCGTGGTCGGCACGGTCGTGGTGGTCTGGCACGTGCGCACCTACCCCGACCACTTCCACTACGAGCTGATCGGCCTGTTCCTGCTCGCCGGCATCCTGCTGAGCGGCGCGCTCAACTACATCGCCCTGCGCCTGACCCTCGCGCCCCTCGACCGCATGCAGGCCACCGTTGACGCCGTGCGCGAGGGCCGCCGCGACGTGCGCGCCGACCCCGGGCCCGCGGCCGACGAGCGCTTCGCCCGCCTGGCCGAGACCTTCAACCGCATGCTCGACCACCTCGACGAGGACGCGCGGCAGCTCCACCAGCTCTCGGGCGCGATCATTCAGGCCCAGGAGGACGAGCGGCAGCGCGTGGCCCGCGAGCTGCACGACGAGGCGGCCCAGGCCCTCACCTCGCTGCTGGTGCGCATCAGGCTGCTGGAGCGCGCCGACGACCCCATGGCCGCCCGGCAGCACACCCGCGAGCTGCGCGAGCTCACCGCGGGCGCCCTCGAGCAGGTGCGCCGCGTCGCCCTCGAGCTGCGCCCGACCATCCTCGACGACCTCGGCCTGCTCGCCGCCCTCGAGTGGCGGGTGGACGAGTTCAACGCCGCAGGGGCGGCCCGCGCCACCCTGGCCGCCGAGTGCCGCGACCTGCGCCTGCCCCACGAGGCCGAACTGGCCCTCTTCCGCGTGGCCCAGGAGGCCCTCACCAACAGCGCGCGCCACGCCCACGCCTCGCGCGTCGCCCTCAGCCTGCGCTGCCACGACGGCTGGCTCACCCTCGAGGTCGCCGACGACGGGCGCGGCTTCGACCCGGCGACAGTCGTGGGCGGCCTCGGCCTGCGCGGCATGCGCGAGCGCCTCGCCCTGCTCGGCGGCGGCCTGGAGATCGCCTCGCGGCCCGGCGCCGGCGCCCGCGTCGTCGCCCGCCTGCCCGTCCCCATGGTGTAACCTATGGACACCCCGATCACCCTCCTGCTGGCCGACGACCACCCCGTCGTGCGGCGCGGGCTGCGGGCCATGCTCGAGGCCGAGCCCGACCTGACCGTGGTCGGCGAGGCCGGCGACGGCGCCGAGGCCGTGCGCATGGTGGCCGAGCTGCGCCCCGACGTCGTGGTCATGGATATCTCCATGCCGCAGATGGACGGCCTCGAGGCCACGCGCCGCATCAGGGCCGACGGTCCGCCCACCCAGGTGCTCATCCTCACCGTGCACGCCCAGGAGCGCTACCTCTTCCCCGTGCTCAAGGCCGGGGGCGCCGGCTACGTGCTCAAGTCCACCATTGACACCGAGCTGGTGGACGCGATCAGGACCGTGGCCGCCGGCGGCGCCTTCCTCTACCCCTCGGCCGCCCGGATGGTGCTTGAGGACTACCTGGCCAACCTGCGCGGCGGCCCCGGGCAGGACGGCTACGACCTGCTCAGCGAGCGCGAGCGCGAGGTGCTCAAGCTGATCGCCCTCGGCCACACCGCCGCCGAGGTCGCCGAGCAACTCGCCCTCAGCCCCAAGAGCGTCGAGACCTACCGCACCCGCGTGATGCAGAAGCTCGACCTGCACAGCCGCGCCGCGCTGGTGCGCTACGCGCTCAACCGCGGCCTCATAGATTAATCGTGGGGGAACCGGGTTCCCCCACGCCCCCGCCCAGCGTGGCCGCCCCGCGCCCTCCCTCGCGACCGAGCGCCCGTACGGGCGGCCCAGCGTGGCCGCCCCGCGCCCCTACGCCGAGCGCCCGTACGGGCGGCCCAGCGTGGCCGCCCCGCCCCCTACGCCGAGCGCCCGTACGGGCGGCCCAGCGTGGCCGCCCCGCCCCCTGCGCCGAGCGCCCGTACGGGCGGCCCAGCGTGGCCGCCCCGGCCCTTCCCCTGTAGGGAAAACTCCAGCGAAACCGTCACACTTCCCCCGATAGCCCCCGGCGGCCCCGCGGCGTACCCTGTGGCCAGGATTCGTCGTCGCGGAAGGGAGCGACCCAATGCGGCTCCTGATGGCCACACCGGATAGCGAGATGCTCGACCTGATGCGCTCGCTGCTCGCCGCGGCCCTCGAGCTGGTGCCGCTCGAGGTCAGCGCCGGGGCCGTGGCCGACCAGGAGGCCCTGCTGCGGCGCGCCGCCCTGCACAGCGACGACGTGATCCTGCTCGACTGGCAGCTCGCCGGCGGGGGCTCGCCCGAGCTCGTGCGCGCGATCTTCGCGGTCAACCCGCGCGCCCGGGTCGTCGCCCTCCTGCCCGACCAGCTCCGCCAGTACCGGCAGCGCATCTGGGACGCCGGGGCGTGCAGCAGCATCCCCACGGAGCGCCTCGACCAGGAGTGGCTCTCCAGCGCCCTGTGCATCATGAGCCGCGCCATGGCTCGCGAGGCCCAGGCTGCCGGGACGGCCTGCGACGCGTGACGGCCCTCCGCCTGCTTGTGCCCATCACGTGCTGCCCGCCCAGGAGACCCGCGCCGCCCGACCAGGAGTGAAGAGAGCACACCACTATGGCCAGCCCTCGCCTCACCCGCCGCGCCTTCCTGCGCTCGTCCCTCGCCGGCGCCGCCGCCCTGGCCCTCCCCCGCGACGGCTTCCGCGCCCCGCGCGCCAGGCCCGCCGCCACCCCCTGGCGGCGCCGCGGCCCGATCAAGACCACCTACAACTACTGCGATATGTGCCCCTGGCGCTGCGGCGTGCTGGTGCGCAGCGTCGCCGGCAGGGTGGTCAAGATCGACGGCAACCCCGCCGACCCTAAGAGCCGCGGCATGCTCTGCGCCCGCGGCCAGGCCGGCGTGAGCTTCCTCTACGACCCCGACCGGCTGACGCGGCCCTTGATCCGCAGCGGCCCCCGCGGCACCTGGCAGTTCCGCGAGGCCGGCTGGGACGAGGCCCTCGACCTGATCGCCCAGAAGATGCTCGCGATCAAAGAGCAGCACGGGCAGGAGGCCGTGGCCTTCATCGGCCACACCACCGGCGACTTCTGGTTCACCGACCACCTGGCCCAGGCATGGGGCTCGCCCAACGCCGCCAAGCCAAGCATGTCCCTCTGCACCAGCCCGCGCGAGGAGGCCGCGCTGCTCACCTTCGGTCGCGCGATCGGCAACCACGAGCCCGTGGACTGGGAGCAGATCCGCGCCGTGGCCCTGATCGGCGGCCACATCGGCGAGGACTCGCGCAACACCCTGATGCAGGACTTCGCCGACGCCGTCGCCCGCGGCGCCGAGGTGATCGTCGTTGACCCGCGCTTCTCCACCGCCGCCATGAAGGCTACCCGCTGGCTGCCGGTCCGCCCCGGGTCCGACACCGCCCTGCTGCTCGCCTGGATCAACGTCCTGATCGCCGAGGGCCTCTACGACGCAGAGTACATCGCCCGCTGGGCCACCGGCTTCGAGGAGCTGGCCGCCCACGTGCGCGAGCTGACCCCCGAGTGGGCCGCGGCGCTCACCGACCTGCCCGCCGAAGCGATCCGCGAGAGCGCCCGCGCCCTGGGCCGCGCCCGCCCCCAGGCGGCGATCATGCCGGGCCGCCACGTGACATGGTACGGCAACGACACCCAGCGCATGCGCGCCGTCTACATCGTCAACGCCCTGCTCGGCGCCTACGGGCGGCCGGGCGGGCTCTACCTCAGCAAGGCACCCTACCTGGAGGAGTACCCCCATGCGCCCTACGCCGTCGTCGGCGGGGCGGGTGGCTGAGGGTCCGCCCCCGGCGCGGAGGCCGTGCTGCCTCCTGGACCCACAGGGAAGACCCGGGCCGACGGCGCCCGCGAGAAGTTCCTCCGCGGCGCCACCGCCATGCAGGAGCTGTTCGAGCCGATGATCACCGGCAGGCCCTACCCGATCAAGGGCCTGATCGTCTACGGCTCCAGCATCTTCCACACCGTGCCCAACCTCCCGCGCACCAAGCAGGCCCTCGAGAACCTCGATCTGGTGGTCGCGGTGGACGTGCTGCCGCAGGACCACCTGGCCTGGGCCGACGTGGTGCTGCCCGAGGCGAGCTACCTCGAGCGCTACGACGAGCTGTGGGCGTGCAGCCACAAGACG
>DAOLDO010000320.1:0-7148 GCA_035327325.1 Chloroflexaceae bacterium
CAACTGGCGCGATCCGGCAAAGCCGTGCAGGATCACCACCACCGGCGCGGGCCCGGCCCCAGGGGCGCGCCAGAGCGTGGCGGGCGTGCCCCCGGGCACGGCCAGCGGCCACGTCTCGACCCCGCGCCGCGCAGCTTCGAGCTGCCACAGGGCGGTGCCCAGCGCCAGGGCGGCCAGGGCCCAGAACATCGCCCTGTAGCCCTGCTGCTCGGCCAGGGCCCCCAGGGTCGGCCCGCCGATCAGCGCCCCGAGGGGCATGGCGAGCATGATCAGGCCGAAGGTCCGCCCGCGCCGCTCGGGCTCGGCGTAGACGCCCGTGAGCACATGCACCATCGCGGCGCCAAGCCCCGCGCAGAACCAGAGGGCCGCCAGCAGCGCCGCCACCTGCCACAGCCGGTCGGCGTAGCCGAGCAGGGCCGTCGGCGCGGCCGAGAGCAGGCCGGCGGCCACGAGCAGCCGCCGCCGGCTCCGCAGGGCGCCGGCCAGGGCGCCCGCCAGCCAGTTCGAGCCGGCCACGGCGGCGTAGGCGCAGGCCAGGGCCGCCCCCGCGCTCGCCGGGGTCGCGCCGCGCTCCAGGGCGTAGACCGGCAGCAGCGGCAGCAGGCCGTTGCCCATGGACCACAGACAAAGGTTGCAGACGAATAGGACCCAGAGCCGATATCGCATCGTGCGCTCCTTGGTATGCTCGGTGTGGGGAGTCTGCGCTCCCGTCGCCCCACAAGGGGCCGCTCCAACCATACGCCCCCGTCGTCGCCCCGCCGTCTTGGCTCCCGTTGTTCCGCCGTCAACGCGTCGTCGAGCCGCCCGAAGGTGCGTGGTTCGCTGCGCGATCCGCGATGAGCGACCTCACCATCAGCCTGTTCGGCCACCCGGCGATAGCCCTCGACGGCGCGCCCGTCGCCCTGAGGGGCCGCAAGGCCGTCGCCCTGCTCGCCTATCTCGCCGCGACCCGGCGCCGGCACAGCCGCGAGGCCCTGGCGGCGCTGCTCTGGCCGGAGGATCCGGCGGCCCTGTCTCGGCTGCGCCAGGCCCTCTGGGCGCTGCGCCAGGCCGGCCTCGGCCCCTGGCTGCTCGCCGACCGCGAGGCGGTGGCGATGGGCCCAGGCTTCACCCTCGACGTCGAGGCGTTCGAGGCGGCCTGCACCGCGGGGCGCCTCGAGGCGGCCGCCGAGCGCTACGGCGCCGACTTCCTCGCCGGCCTGGCCCTGGCCGACGCCCCCGCCTTCGACGAGTGGCAGCTCTACGAGGCCGAGCGGCTGCGCCAGCTCCTCGCGCGGGCCCTCGAGCGCCTCGCCGAGGAGCTCGGCGCGTCGGGGGCCTACGAGGAGGCCATCGCGTTCGTCCGCCGCAGGCTGGCCCTCGATCCGCTCCACGAGCCGGCCCACCGCGCCCTGATGCGGCTCTACGCCCTCGCGGGGCAGCAGAGCGCCGCCCTGCGCCAGTACGAGGCGTGCGCCCGCCTGCTCGCCGCCGAGCTCGGCGTCGCCCCCGAGGAGGAGACCCGCGCTCTGCACGAGCAGATCCGGCGGCGCGAGCTCAGGCGGCCCCCCGAGGCAACCGCGCCCCCCTCGGCCCGGCCGGCGCCGGACGGTGACGCCGCGAGCGCCCAGGGCGATGCGGTCGCCCCGAACGCCGAGCCCCCGGCGGGGCGGCACCGGCTGCTCGGGCGCGAGGCGGAGCTGGCCACGCTCGAGGCCATGCTCGGCGCCGGCCGCCTGATCACCATTGTCGGCCCGGGCGGCATCGGCAAGACCCGCCTGGCCCTCGCCGCCGCCGAGGCGCAGCGCGGCCAGGCCGGCTTCGCCGAGGTGCGCGTCGTCGAGCTGGCCTCCCTCGCCGCGCACGAGCAGCTCGTCCCGACCCTGGCCGCCGCCCTCGGCATCCAGCTCGGCGCCGGCCGCGAGGAGCGCGACCCGCGGCGCCAGCTGCTCGACGCCCTCGCGCACCGGCGCATCTTGCTGGTCCTCGACAACTTCGAGCAGCTGCTCGGCGGCGCCGATCTGGTCGCCGACATCCTGCGCGCCGCGCCAGGGGCCGCCGTCCTGGCGACGTCACGCGAGCGCCTGGGGCTGCACGCCGAGCAGATCCTCGCGCTGCGGGGGCTCGCCGTGCCAGAGGACGCCACCGCCGCGCAGATTGACGCGGCGCCCGCGGCCCAGCTGTTCATCGCCGCCGCCCGCCGCGTCGCCCACGACTTCGCCCTCGCCCCCGATGACCGGCCCCACCTGGCCGAGATCTGCCGCCTCGTCGCCGGCATGCCCCTCGCCCTCGAGCTCGCCGCGACCTGGGCCGAACTGCTCCCCCTGAGCGCGATCGCCGCCGAGATCCGGGGCGGGATTGACCTGCTGGCGACCGAGGCGGTGGACCTGCCGGAGCGCCAGCGCAGCATCAGGGCTGTGTGCCGGGCCTCCTGGCAGCGCCTGGCGCCCGAGCTGCGGGGCCTGTTCGCCTCGCTCGCGGTGTTCCGCGGCGGCTTCACCGGCGCGGCGGCCCGCGAGGTCGCCGGCGCGACGCCCGCCGGCCTCGCCCGGCTCGCCCACGCCTCGCTGGTGACCTACGACCGCGAGCGCGAGCGCTACCACCTCCACGAGCTGCTGCGCCAGTACGCCGCCGAGCAGCTCGCCCGCGACGGCGCCGCCGAGCGCGCGGCCCGCGACCGCCACGCCGCCCACTTCTGCGGGCTGCTCAGGCGCCTCGGCGCCGACCTGCGCGGCCCCCGCCAGCAGGCGGCCCTCGACCAGATTGACGCCGAGGGCGAGAATGTGCGCGCCGCCTGGGCCTGGGCCGCCCAGACGCGCCGCTGGGACGACCTGGCCGGGGCGGCCGACTGCCTCGGCTACGCCTGGAAGTGGCGGGCCGCCTTCGAGGACGGGCTCGCCCTCTTCGGCGCGGCGGCGGCGCGCCTGACCGAGGGGGAGGCCGGCCCCCGCGAGGGCCGGCAGGCGTTGGCCCTGGCCGCCCTCCTGGCCTGGCAGAGCAACTTCGCCCGCCTGCTCGGCCGGCGCGACCAGGCCGACCGGCTCCTCGATCGCACGGTCGCGCTGCTCGACGAGGCGCGACGCGCCGGCGAGCGCGACGACCACGTCCGCGCCTTCGCCCTGCTCCAGCTGGGCCAGGCCGCCCACGACGCGGGCCGCCCCGAGGCCCGCGCCCTCTACGAGCAGAGCCGCGACGCCTGCACCACGCCCGACACCCGCTGGGAGCAGAGCGCCGCCCTGGTCGCCCTTGGGCGCCTCGCCCACGACCAGGGCGCCTTCGCCGAGGCCGAGGCCCAGTTCGCGGCCGGCCTGGCCCTCCGCCAGGCGTGCGGCGACCAGCGCGGCGTGGCCTACGCCCTGGAGCTGTGGAGCCAGACCGCCGCCGAGGCAGGGCGCCCCGGCGAGGCCGAGGCCCTCGCCCGGCGCAGCAACTCGATCTACCAGGCCCTTGGCGACCAGGTGAGCAGCGCCACCGGCCTGGGCAAGCTCGGCGTGATCCAGATGTGGCTCGGGTCCTACGCCGAGGCCCGCGCCACCCTCGCCGACAGCCTCGCCCGCTACCTGCGGCTCGGGAACCAGGCCGCCATTGGCCGGGCCCGCTGCCGGCTCGGCCTGGCCCTCGGCGCCCTGGGCGTCTACGATGAGGCCCACGCGGAGGTGCGGGCGGGCATGGCGGCCCTGCGCGGCGTCGGCAAGCCCCTCGACCTGGCCTGGGGACAGTGGGTGGCCGGCAGCGTGCTGATCGGCATGGGCGCCCTGCCCGAGGCCGAGGCCGCCCTCGAGGAGAGCGTCGCCCACTACCGCGCCAGCGGGCACCTGGGCCAGATCGGCTGGTCGCTCGCGCTGCTGGCCCACCTGGCCCTGGCACGCGGCGAGGAGGAGCCGGCCCAGGCGCACCTGCTCGAAGTGCTGCGGGGCACCAGGCGCCGACGCGACTTCCTGGCCCTGGCCGAGGCGCTGCCCGCGGCCGCCCTGCTCCTCGGGCGTAGGGGCCGGCCCGATCGAGCGCTCGAGCTGCACGCCCTGGCCGCGGGCTTCCCGGTGCTGGCGAACTCGCAGGTCTACGCCGGGATCCTTGGCGCCGTCCGCCACGAGCTGGCCGCGGCCCTGCCCGCCGAGGTCGCCGCGGCCGCCGAGGCCCGCGGTCGCGCCCTCGACCCCTGGCGGACCGCCGAGGGCCTCCCAGACGAGCTGGCGGCCCCCGGCGCGACCCCGGCCGGGGCTCCCGTCGCCGGCCACCCACTCAGGCTGGACGAGGAGGCCCGCGAGCTGCTCGTGGCCGGCGAGCGCGTGGGCCTGGCCCCCCTCGAGTTCGGCGTCCTGCGCTACCTGGTCGAGCGCGAGGGGAAGGCGGTCAGCCGGGCCGCCCTGCTCGCCGACGTCTGGGGCTACAGCTACGAGGGCGGCAGCAACGTCGTGGACGCCGTGGTGCGGACCCTGCGCCGCAAGCTCGGGCCCCACGCCGCGGCGATCGAGACTGTCACCAAGGTGGGCTACCGCTTCCGCCCGCCGGCGTAGCCCGGCCTCACGACAATCTCATGGCGCGATCATCACTCGCGCGGCGCGCTCCCTACACTGGGAGGCTGTGAGCCACACAGCCACGTGAAAGGAGCGCGTGATGTCTGGACGGATCGCCATCGCCGCCTACGGCGTCGTCTGCTACCTGGTCGGCGCCGGCGCCTACTTCATCGGCCTCGCCGGGTTCGTGGGCAACTTCCTCGGGCCCTACTCTATTGACGCCGGGCCGCCGACGTCGCCCGGCCTCGCCCTGCTGGTCAACGGCGGGCTGATCGTGCTCTTCGGCCTGCCCCACAGCCTGATGGCCCGGCGCGGCTTCAAGCGCTGGTGGACCAGGCTCGTCCCGCCCGCCGCCGAGCGCAGCACGTTCATGCTCCAGTCCGGCCTGATGGCCCTCCTGCTGATCTGGCAGTGGCGGCCGCTGCCGGGGGTGATCTGGAGCGTCGAGGGCACGCCGGCGGCGCCGCTGCTCTGGGCGGTGTTCTGGCTGGGCTGGCTGATCGCCCTGATCGCGACCTTCCTGATCAACCACTTCGAGCTGACCGGCCTCCAGCAGGTCTACGCGCACCTGCGCGGGCTCCCGGCCGCGGCGCCCGGCTTCCGGACGCCCTTCCTCTACAGGGTCGTGCGCCACCCCATGCAGCTCGGCGTGCTGCTGGCCTTCTGGGCCACGCCCCGCATGACCGTCGGCCACCTCGTCTTCGCCCTCGGCATGACCGCCTACATCCTGGTCGGCCTGTTCTTCGAGGAGCGCGACCTCGTGCGCGCCTTCGGGCGGCAGTACGAAGCCTACCGCGCCGCCACGCCCATGCTCATCCCTCGCCCCTGGCCGCGCAGGCGGCCCGCGGCCGAGCGGCCCGGAGTCGCCCGCCCAGAGGCGTAGCGCCGCCTCGCCCCTCGCAACA
The DNA here is from genome assembly GCA_035327325.1 of Chloroflexaceae bacterium. Classification (GTDB taxonomy): domain Bacteria; phylum Chloroflexota; class Chloroflexia; order Chloroflexales; family Chloroflexaceae; genus CAIWXH01. Next base: position 5,402 of record DAOLDO010000320.1, read on the forward strand.
GGGCGGGAGGGCGAGCTCCCGCTCAGGGGGCGGGGGGCGGGGGGCGCGGGTCGGCGGCGCCGGAGAGCGCATCGGCCCCGCCGGCCCGCGCGGGCGCGCCGGCCTCGGCGCGCGAGGCCACGAAGATGCCCACGAGCAGCAGCAGGAAGCCGGCCAGCTGGAGCGGCGCGAAGCCCTCGCCGAAGATGGCCAGGGCGAGCAGGGCCGAGCCGATCGGCTCGCCGAGGATGGCCACGGCCACGAAGGTGGCCGAGAGGGCCGAGAGGGCGTAGTTGAAGGCGGTGTGGCCGAGGAGCTGGGGCCCCAGGGCCAGGCCGAGGATGAGCAGGTAGGCGTAGGGCGGGAAGCCGAGCAGGGGCTGGCCCGCGAGCAGCGCCCAGGCCACCAGGGCCACGGCGGCCGCGCCGTAGACCACGTAGATATAGGCCAGGGTGCTCATGCGCCGGCGCAGGCCGCGCCCGATCAGCAGGTAGCCGGTGACCGTCGCGGCGCCGATCAGGGCCAGCAGGTTGCCGAGGGTCGGGTTGGGCTGGCCGCCCGCCGCCGCCGCGAGCCGCCCCGTGGCGAGCAGGCGCCCGAGGGCCGCCGGGTCGCCGCCGACCAGGTCCGAGAGCACGATCAGCAGCGTGCCGAGCAGCGTCGCCCCGATGCCCGCCACGGTCGGCCAGGCCAGGCGCTCGCGAAAGACCAGCAGCGAGGCGAGGCCGACCCAGAGGGGGCTGGTGGAGACCAGGGCGGCGCTCGAGGCGACCGAGGTGTAGGCGAGGGAGCTGATCCAGCTGGCGAAGTGGACGGCCAGGAAGCCGCCCGAGGCCAGGGCGAGCAGCAGGTCGCGCCGGCCAATGGCCCGCAGCTCGGGGCCGACCCGGGCCAGGGCCAGGGGGGTGAGGACGAGGGCGGCCAGGGCCAGGCGCCCGGCGGCGATGCTGAGCGAGGGCACGCCGGCACCCTGGGCGAAGCGGACCATGATCGAGGCCGACGAGGCGACCAGGACGCCGGCGAAGAGCACCAGGTAGGGCACGGGCGATGGGCGCATAGCGGGCGACGCTCCAGAAGTCTGTCGGGACGTAGACGTAAGGGCGCCCCAATGTGGGCGCCCGCGCTGAGGCGCCCCAACGCCAGCCACAAGGCGCCCGTGGGCGGGCGAGCCGCAAGGATACGCGCAACGGGCGCTCCTGTCAACGCTGGCACGGGGCGTGCCCATACGCCCGCAGGCGCCCCGATGCCGGGCGCGCGACGCGACAGGAGGGACACCATGACCGAGCGCGACACGGGGCCGATCCGGGCCCGCCTGGAGAGGATGCGCGCCGAGCTGCTCGCCGACCGCGAGAACCTGCCGGTCAGCGAGGACGCCGAGGTGGCCGACTACGGCCCCGGCCAGCACTACGCCGACGACGGGACCAACCCCTTTATCAGGGCGCGCAACCAGGCCCTCCACGGCAACGCCGACGACCTGGTGGACCGCATTGACGCGGCCCTCGCCCGCCTCGACGAGGGCACCTACGGGGTGTGCGAGCGCTGCGGGCGCCCGATCGCCGAGGAGCGCCTGGAGGCTCTGCCCTACGCGACGACGTGCATCGAGTGCGCGCGCGCGATCGCGGAGGAGAACGCCGGGCGGGCGTAGCGGTTGCAGGGGGCGCCCCTGCACCCCCGCGCCAGGGGCTTGCGCCCCTGGACCCTGTAATACCAACTCCTGCTGGCGACACCGCATACCTCCCCCCCGCCGCTGCGCGGCACCCCCTCTCCG
>DAOLDO010000321.1:0-7138 GCA_035327325.1 Chloroflexaceae bacterium
TTCGTGTGCGGCCCGCTCGACCTCACCCCGATCAAGCGGTCGCCCGCCGCGACGTCGTCGCGGGGGAGGAGCTCGCGCCGCTCGGCGATGCCCGCCAGCGGGCCCGCCACTTCGAGGGCGCCCGGCGCGAGCTCGCCGCGGAGCGGCAGGCCCTCGGCGAGGGATGAGGGATGCGGGATGAGGGCCGCGGCGGCACCAGATAGCCCGCCCACGGCTTCCCGCTATGGCTGGAAGGGAGTCAGCGTGCTGCTCGGGGTGCCAGTTGCCCGGGCTTAGGGGCGCGCCGTCGCTGCGCGCAGCGCCAGACCGGACAGCAGCAGGAGCAGCGCCAGGGCCGCGAGCAGCAGGAGGCCAGCGCCGGTGCCGCCGGTGTTCGGCAGAGTCGCCGGCCCTGAGGGCGGGGCGGTCGGCGTCTGCTCGATCCGGTAGATCACCCCGGCAGGCTCGCCGCCCGTCACGTAGATGGTGCCATCCCCACCGACGGCCACGCTGCTCATCACGGTCGTAGGCGGGGCGCCGGGCATCGGGCCTGTGAACTGCAGCCCGGTCGCCACGGAGCGCATCTGGCCCGTGGCCGGGTCAACCCGCGTCACGGCGCCCGCCCCGCTCTCGACCACCAGGAGGCTCCCATCTCGGTCGAGCGCGAGGCCCTCGGGGCCGCGCAGGCCCTGGGCGACAACCCGGGGCGTCGCGAGGGGCTGGCCGTCGGCGACGAGCTGGAGCAGGGTGCCGGCGGCCCAGTCGGCGGCCCACAGATCGTCGGCGGTCGCGGCGAGCCCCGACGGCACCCCGAGCCCGCTGGCCAGGGCTATTCTCGTGGCGGCGTCGCCCCCGCTCTGCCGCACCACGCTCGCCGTGCCGAGCTCGGCGACCACCAGGTCGCCCTGGAAGCGGATCGCGTTCAGCGGCAGGTTGAAGTCGGCGTAGCTCTCGACCACCGCGCCGGCCGCATCAAGCACCGCGACCGTGTTGGCGAACCAGGACGAGACCAGCAGCCGGTCGCCGTCGGCAAACAAGGTGTTCGCGGGGTGGTGCGGGGCGTCCGCCACGCTGCCGGTGTTGCCGTCGAAGGCTCGCAGCGAGAACATGTCAGCCACGATCAGCTGGTCGTCGCCGCCCGGGCCTGGGCGCACGGCAATGCCGCCGGGCGCGATCATCCCGTCCGGGCTGACGGTGCGGGTCGTGCCGTCGGGGCGCACCTCGACCACGAAGCCGTCGTCGTTGCTGGAGACGAACAGCCGGCCGCGCGAGTCGAAGGCGAGGTTGTCGAGCCCCGGGGTGAGCGTCGCAACGACATCCTGGGCACCAGTGGTCGGGTCAAGCTTGATCACCTGTCCCCTGGCCGCGTCCAGCGCGTAGAGCTCGCCTGCGGTGTTGAACTTCACCGCCACGGGGATGGCGAAGCCGTCGGCCACCGTCTCGACCGTGGGCGGCCGGGCATTGACGTCAATGCGAACCACGCGGCCCTGCGTGTAGATCGGGCCGTAGAGGCGCCCGTCGGGGCCGAAGTCCATGGCGTTGAGGAAGCCGAGCTGCTCGATCAGCAGGCGGGGCGGCTGCGCGCCGGCCGGGTCCAGCTCGTAGAGGCCGTCGCCCAGGAAGTCGAGGGCGACGAAGAGCCGGCCGTCGTCCGAGAAGGTGATCGGGTTCACGCCGGGCGGGAGCGTGGCGACCGTGGAGGTCACGCCGTCGGGGGTACGCCGGCCGACCGCCCCCGTGAAGAGGGCCGTCCAGTACAGCGAGCCGTCGGGCCCGAAGGTCAGGTCGTCGGGGCCCTCGACGCCCGCGTCTGGGCCGTAGCGCTCGAGGACGGCGCCGCTGTCGGGGTCGAGCACGAAGATCGAGCGGCTCCCGACGCTGGCAACGTGGAGCCGGTCCTGGGCGTCGAAGCTCAGCCCGTTGGCGCCGCCGAGGGGCGCGCCGCGGGCCAGTACCTGGGCCGGCGCCGTCTGCGCCTGGGCCTTTGGCATTGAGATAAGCGCGATTGTGATGAGCCCAAGGGCTCCGAGGAACAAGCGATGGTTCACCATGGCCTCCTGTGCTCGGCCGGCACATTGGGGAAGTCTCCTGGCGGCACCCGTGCGCGCCAGGCTCGCCGGCTGCGGCGGGGCGACCGGGCTATCCCCGACCTACCGTCGTCTGTTGTCGTAGCGCGGATCAGCGCGGTCCCGCCTCCGGCCCGCTCGGCGCGCTCGCGCTGAGCTCGACCGGGCCCGCCGGCAGCGCCGCTCCCGCGATCTCATTGCTGAAGATCCAGCTCCTCGCCGGCATCACCGCGCGGACGGGGGCGGCCAGCGGCAGATAATCCTCGCCGAGGGCGACGCCGGCGTACGCGCCCACCACGGGCACGTAGGCCGCTTCGTCCGCAAACGCCCGGCCGCCCAACGCCACCCGCGCCGCGGGCGCAGGCTGCACCGCGGCGGGAAGGGGCAGGTAGTCCTCGCCGAGGGCGGCGCCGGTGTACTCTGCCACCGCGGGCACGTAGGCGGCCTCGTCCACGAAGCCGCGGCGCTGGGGCTGCGCTGCTGCGGAGACGGCGGGGGCCGTCGCGGGCGCGCCTGGCCGCGAGGCGGGTCTGCTCAGGGCCACGACCGTGCCGATGGCAAGTATCAGGACCAGCGCCCCGACCGCGAACGTCGCGCCGGCGCTCCGCGGAAACCTGTGACTTGTCGTCGCCTGCTGCATGCTGATCCTCCCTCCGGTAAAGCTGACGCCTGAGGTCAGTAAACCAGAGCCAGGCTGTTCACGGGTATCTCCGCGTGCTACACTAGCGATACCGTAGCGATACATTTCACCCCGTGCTCGACGCTACCGCGCCACGCCCTAGACTTGGCATGCCGGCGCACCCCACGGGCGGCCGTGGGGCGACGTGACGGGGCCGGATATGGAGCCAAACTTCTCCTTTGGCTACTGGCTGAAGCGCCAGCGCCTGGCCCGCGATCTGCGCCAGGCCGACCTGGCCCAGCAGCTCGGCATCGCGACGATCACGCTGCGCAAGCTCGAAGCCGACGACCGGCGCCCATCGCTCCAGCTGGTCGAGCGCCTCGCGGCGCTGTTTCAGCTCGACGAAGCCGAGCGCGCCATCGTGCGCCACATCGCCCGCTCCGACCTGAGCCCCGTCGCGCTGCCCCTGCCCGCGCAGCCGGCGGCTGTCGCCGCGCCGGCATCGCCGCTGCCGCCGCAGCCGACCCCGTTCATCGGGCGCGCGCAGGAGCTGGCGGCCCTCGGCGAGCTGCTGGCGACCGAGCACGGGCGGCTGGTCACGATCTGTGGGCCGGGCGGTATGGGGAAGACGCGCCTCGCCCTCGCCGCGGCGGCGGCGCCGGCGCTGCGGCGGCGCGCCCCTGATGGGCTTGCCTTTGTGGCCCTGGCGCCCGTGCGCGAGGTCGCGCAGCTCGATGCGGCCCTGGCCCTGGCCCTGGGCCTCCAGCTCGCCCCGCCAGGGCCGCGCCAGCCGGGGCCGCGAGCGCAGATCCTGAGCTACCTGCGCGCCCGGCAGATGCTGCTGATCCTCGACAACTGCGAGCATCTGCTGCGCGAGACAGGCGCGATCGTCGGCGCCCTCCTCGCCGAGGCGACCTCGTTGCGGGTGCTCGCCACCTCGCGCGAGCGGCTCGGGCTGCGCGGCGAGCAGCTGTTCCTGCTCGGCGGCCTGTCCGCCGGGGCGGACGACGATGCGGGCGGGCTGTTCTTCGCGACGGCGGCCCGGATCCAGCCCGGGCTCGATCAGGGCCTCGAGCAGCGCCAAACGGTGCGGCGGATCTGCGAGCTGCTGGGCGGGATGCCCCTGGCGATCGAGCTGGCCGCCGGCTGGGCCGACACGCTGACCCTCGACGAGATCGAGGCGGAGCTCAGGGCAGATGGCCTGGGGCTGCTCGCGAGCGCGGCCCCGGATATGCCGGAGCGGCACCGCAGCATGCACGCGGTGCTGAGCGCCACCTGGCAGCAGCTCGCGGCGGACGATCGCCTGGTCGCCGCCCGGTTCGCCGTGTTTCGCGGCGGGTGCACGCGGGAGGCCGCGCAGACGGTCGCCGGCGCGACGCTCCAGCTGCTCAACGCCCTCGTCCGCAAGTCGCTCGTGCAGCACAGCCCCGGCGCCGACCGCTACGGCGTGCACGAGCTGCTGCGCCAGTATATGGACGAGCAGCTCGCGCGGGACGCGGAGCAGCGACTGGCGGTGTTCGACCGGCATGCCGACTACTATCTGCGGGCGCTCGCGGCCCACGCCGAGGCCCTCGAGGGGGACGGGCATGTGGCCGCGCTGGAGGCGATCGGGCGCGAGCGCTTGAACATCGGCGCCGCCTGGGCCCACGCCGTCGAGCGGGCGATGCTGCCGCAGATCGCGGCCGCGAGCGATGTGCTGGGCGCCTACTACGAGTGGCAGGGCTACCTGCAGGAGGGCGAGGCCGCCTTTCGGGCGGGGGCGCGGCTCGCCGAGGCCCTGGGGGGCGCGGCCGAGGCCGTCTACCCGCGACTGCGCACCTGGCACGGGGTCTTCTGCGCGCTCACCGGCAGGCTCGATGCGGCGCGGGCCGCCCTCGCCCAGGCCCTCGCGGCCTGCGCGCGCGCGCCTGATGTGCTCAGGGCCGAGCACGCCTTCGCGCTCTGGCGGCTCGGCCAGATCGAGGTACTCGGGGGCGGAAACGCCGAGCTGCACTTCCTGGAGAGTCTGGAGCACTATCGGGCCCTCAGGCGCGAGTGGGCGTGCAGCGCGGTGCTCACCAGTCTCGGCGAGGTCTACCTCCTTCAGGCACGCTTCGCCGAGGCCCGACGGGCCCTCGAAGCGGCGCGGGCGAGCTGCGAGCGCCGTGGGGATGGGCGCGGACTGAGCCAGGCCCTCGAGGCTCTGAGCCAGCTGGCCCTGACGACGGGCGAGCTCGACGACGCGCTCAGCCTGGCGCGGCAGAGCTACGAGCTGGCCGAGACCCTCGGCCAGCGCTCCCGCGCCGTTGATGCCCTGGGGCGGCTCGGCATCGTGCTCATGCACCTCGGCCACTATGCCGAGAGTCTGCCGTACCTGGAGCGCAGCCTGGCGCGCTACCAGGAGAGCGGGGACCTGGCGATGACGGCCCTGGCGCACAACCGCCTGACCCTTGCGCTGCTGCACCATGGCGACGAGGAGCTTGGCCGGCAGCGCGCCGAGATGGGCGTCGGGCTGTCCCGCGGCCCTGGCGGGTGGCACCTGGCGCAGGCGCTGATGCTGTTCGCCTTCGCCAACTATTACACCGACCCGGCGGCGGCCGACGCGGCCGTTGACGAGGGGATCGCCCTCTGCCGAGCCCAGGGCCTCTCCACCCAATTGGCCCAGCTCCTCACGACGCAGAGCGACATCGCCTGGCTGCGCGGCGACAGGGGGCGCGCGCAGGCGAGCGCGGTCGAGGGGCTGCGGCTGGCCCTCGAGCAGCGCTCGCTGATGACCCTGGAGATGGCGCTGCCCCCTTGCGTCCTGCCTCTCGTCGCCGCGGGGCGGGCCGAGCGGGCCGCCGAGATCTATGGGCTCAGCGTCAACTCCAGCTACTGGCGGGGCTCACGGCTGCTGGCGCCCTACCTGGAGCGCCTGCTCGCGGGGCTGCGCGGCGCCCTCACGCCCGAGGCGCTGGAGGCGGGGCGGGCACGGGGCGCGGGCCTGGAGCGCTGGGCAACCGCCGAGGCCCTGCTGGCGGACCTCGAGGCGGCGGGCTGGAGCGCTGCTCAGGGGTTCTCGTCGGACATGCGCGGCGGCGGATCGGGATTGCCGTAGCGTATCCAGCCCTTCTTGATCGCGTAGATCACGGCCATGGTGCGGTCGTTGACCTGGAGCTTGGCGAGGATCGAGGTGATGTGGTTCTTGACCGTCTGGCCGCTGATGCTGAGCTCGACGGCGATCTCCTTGTTCGAGAGGCCGCGGGCGATACAGTCGAGGATCTCGATCTCGCGGCTGGTGAGGGGCGCGAAGAGGGCCGAGGTCTGCTCGTCCTCCGAGGCGGCCAGCTCGCGGAACTGGTGGAGCACGCGGGTGGCGACGATCGGCTTGGCCATCACGGCGTCATTGATCAGATACTTGCCCCGCGAGACCTCCCGGATGTACTGGAGCAGGTCGTCGGGGTTGACGTCCTTGGACGAGTAGGCGGCGGCGCCGACCTTGATCGCCTGGAAGAGCTGGTCGTCGTCCTCGTAGACGCTGAGCACGATGATGCCGACGCGGGGGTCGCGGCGCTTGATCACGCGGGCGACCTCGAGGCCGTTGAGGCCGGGCAGGTTGATATCCACGAGCACCACATCGGGGTTGAGGCGCTCGGTGAGCTTGAGCGCCTCCTGGCCGTTCTCGGCCTCGCCGATGACGTCAATATCGTCCGCGTCCTCCAGGCTCCAGCGGATACCCTGGCGGAAGAGCGGGTGGTCATCAATAATCAGCACTCTGATCGCATTGGTCATAGGAAGCTCGAGGCTGTGGCCGCTCCTGGCCTGTCGGGGCTAGACGCGGATCGGCAGGCTGAGGGAGACCTCGGTGCCGTGGCCGGGGCGCGAGGTGACGAGGAAGCGGGCCCCGATCAGCTCGGCGCGCTCGCGCATACTGGTGAGGCCCCAGCTCTCGCGGCCGGCGCGGCGGGCCACCTCGCGCGGGTCGAAGCCCGGCCCCTCGTCACGGATGGTCAGGGTCAGCCGGCCGTTGGCCAAGCTCAGGGCGACGTGGACGGGGGCGCCGCGGGCGTGCTTGCGCGCGTTCTGGAGCGACTCCTGGACAATTCGATAGAGCACAATCTCGGTCTCGGCGGGCAGGCGCGGCAGGGGGTCGGCCTCGAAGCTGACGGCGGCGTTGGCGGTATCGCGGTAGCGGCGCAGGTAGTCGCCCAGGGCGCCGGCCAGGCCCTGCTCGTCGAGCTTGCCGGGCCTGAGGTCGGCGATAAAGGCCCGCACCTCGCGCAGGCCCTCGCGGGCGCTCTCGCTGAGCTGTCGCAACATCCCGGCCAGCGTGTCGGTGCGCTGGCTGGCCAGCAGGTTCTGGCTGCGCTCGAGGCCCATGAGGGCGTTGGCGAGCACCTGGGCGGGGCCGTCGTGGACCTCGCGGGCCAGGCGGGCGCGCTCCTCCTCGCGGCCCGTGATCACCTGGGCGCGCAGGGCCTGGGCCCAGGGGTCGGCCGGGTCGCCCTCGCTGCCG
>DAOLDO010000322.1:0-7081 GCA_035327325.1 Chloroflexaceae bacterium
CGGGGCGGCGCGCGATCAGCGGCGCGGGGAGGAGGTGCAGCCAGTAGGAGGGCCGGATCGGGCTCAGGCCCCGGCCGAGGTCGGGCGCCAGCAGCCGCTCGATCAGGACGCCGGCCGCCTCCGCTTCGCCGGCGGCGAGATAGCACCGCACGGCCTCCTCGAACAGCCCCTCCGTCTCGAGCCAGGCTGCCGCTCGGAGGTGAAGCGTATGCACGACCGGCCTGGCCGCGGTCAGGCGCAGCCGGCGGAGGAGCAGCTCCCGAAAGAGATGGTGGAAGCGGAACCAGCGGCCCTCGCCGTCCAGGGGGGTCAGAAAGAGACTCGCCCGCCCGAGCTGGTCGAGGAGGTGCTCCGCCCGGATCGCGTCCTCCGGCGGACCGAGGAGCGTGGCGGCGAGCCCGGCGCAGACCCGCTCCGGCACGGCCAGGGCCAGGAGGGCCTCCTTGGTCGCCTGGGGCTGGCGATCGAACACTTCCTCGGCCAGGTACTCGGCGATGGCGGCGGAGCCGTGGCGTGAGCGCGGCGAGCGGGGCGCGTCGCGCGCCGCGAGGGCGGCCAACTGGAGCGCGATCGCCCAGCCCTCGGTCTCCTCGTGCAGGGCGGCGACCAGGGCGGGGGCGACCTTCTGGCCAAACAGGGACGCGACGACGGTCTCGGCCTCGTCGTACGTGAAGCGCAGATCCGCCGCGCGAAGCTCGACCAGCTGCTGCTCAGCCCGCAGGCGCGCCAGCGTGAACGGCGGGTCGGCCCTGCTGAGGATCACCAGGTGGGACGTGGGCGGCAGGTGGCGCAGGAGGTAGGAGACGGCCTGGTGGATTGGCTCGGCTGTCAGCGTGTGGTAGTCGTCGAGGACCAGCGTCAGGCCGCCGGGCAGGGCGCTGAGGTCTACGAGCAATGCCTGAAGGATGCTGTAGAACGGCGGCGGCTCCAGGGCGGTGAGCAGCGGGCGCGTCGTGCGCAGCGCCTCCGGGGCCACGTGCTCGATGGCGCCCGCGACATACGCCAGGAAGCGCAGCAGATCCTGGTCGTGCTCGTCCAGGTTCAGCCAGGCGACCGGGCCGGGTGACACGGCGAGCCACTGCGCCACCAGGGTTGACTTGCCAAACCCCGCGGGGGCGACGAGCAGGGTGAGCCGGGGCCAAAGTATGGCGCTCAGGCGCGCAAGCAGGCGCTCGCGCCGGACCCAGAGCGGGTTAAGCCGTGGCGCCGTCAGCTTTGCGGGAACGAGCAATGGCGGTGTGGCGTATGGTGGGGAGCCCACGCTGGCCTCCGGATGTCGGGTGTCATCCGACCAGGTTGTGCTGGAGGGCAATGGCGACCGCCCCGGTCCTGTTGGCGGCGCCCGGCGTGCCGAGGATGTTGTGGACGTGGGGTCGCATAGTCTCCCTCGCTCTTCCGTCCCGCGCCCGCAGCACAAAGCACATGGCGCCGGGTTGCCCATGGCGGCATGGGCTATGGATGCCCATTATAGGTCATCCCCACGCTTCTCGGACCATTCATCCGTATAGGCGGCTGCGCCGCGAGCCGGCGCTCTGTGGTACAGAGTGCCCGCTCGCGGGTGGCTCCCGTGGACGGCCGGCATGGGGCGGGTGAGGAGCTACGCCGCCTATCCAAGTGGCCGGGGCACCCTCCACAGGACGACCTATACTTCAAGCCATGGAATGGGTGGGCACATGATCCCGGGCGCGCCGCCCGCCGGGCGGCGGACGTCGTCCTGGCGCCACTAATGCGCAGGAGCCCCAACCCCATTCCCTCGCTCTGCGCCGGCCCCCAGGCAGAGCTGTCGGCGGCCTGGCGCCGAGCACCGCTCAGGGGCGGCCAGAGCGTGGGCCGCTCACACCGAGGAGAACGTTATGCCCCCCCTGTTCGGCGAACTGCTGCCGATGATCCTCGGCAACGTCCTGGCGCCACTCTGGCTCATCATCGTCCTGTTGCTGCTCGCCAGCCCGGGGGGCGTCGTAAAGGCGGTCGCCTTCGTCCTCGGCATGACCCTCACCCGCGTGGCCCAGGGGTTGCTCTTCGGCGCGCTTCTGGCGTCCTCATCGGACGAGGCGGCGGACGGCGGCTCGCCGGTGGTCGCGACCCTGAAACTGATCCTCGGCATTCTGCTCCTGATCGCCGCGTTCAGGAAGTGGCGCAAGGAGGAGGACCCTGACGAGCCGCCGCCGAAGTGGATGCAGTCGCTCGACCAGACCACGCCCCTCAGGGCCCTGGGCCTCGGTGCGCTCGGGATAGCCATCGGCCCGAAGCTCTGGGCGTTCACCCTCTCGGCCCTTGCCGTCATCAACGAGGCCCAGCTCGACCGGACAGGCGCGGTCGTCGCCTTCGCGGCCTACATCGTTTTCGCGCAGATCCTGCTCATCCTCGCCATTCTTGTCTCAGCGGTGGCGCCCCAGGGCTCGCGCGCGTTCCTCCGGCGCGCGATTGATTGGCTGAATGCCTACAACCGCCCGATCTCAGTCACGGTCGCTCTGGTGTTCGGCCTGCTCTTCACATGGGGCGGCGTGAGTGGCCTCCTCGAAGGCTAGCCACGAAGCTGGAGGGGCTGCTCGCCACAGCGCTCGCGCTGCCGCTGGCCGCGGCGGGCATCGCCTGCCGGGACGCCGGCGCGCAGGTTGCACCTTGACAGTGCTGGTATGCTAGCAGTGTCACACACATGTTCTGGTTCGCTGCCTGCCTGAGCCCCGGCAGCACGTCTCACCCCGGCTGTATCGCTCGAACCTCGCCTCCTTTCATCGTCGGCAGCCGCGGACGTAGCCGACGTGCCTGGAGCTGGAACCGATGGCAACGACCACAACACGCCTCCGTCAGTTCGTACGGGCGCCACGCGCGGCGGTGTACCAGGCTCTGCTCGACGCCGACGCAGTCGCCGTCTGGATGGTGCCAAGCGATATGACGGGCGAGGTGCACGTCTTCGAGGCGCGTGAAGGCGGCGCCTTCCGCATCTCGCTCACCTACAATGCGCCGACCGGAGCCGGAAAGACGACTGCCCATACCGACACCTACCACGGCACCTTCCTCACCCTCGTGCCGGACGAGCTGGTGGTCGAAGCCCTGGAGTTTGAGACGGACAACGAGCTGATGCGCGGCGAGATGACCGTCTCCTTCACGCTGAGCGCGGTGGATGGCGGCACCGACGTGCTTGCGGTCCACGCCAACCTGCCGCCGGGGCTCGCTCCAGACGTCAATGAAGCGGGGTGGCGTCTGTCGCTCGAGCAACTTGCCCGGCTTGTGGAGACAGGCCGGCAGGGGTAGGGATGGCCGACGCGGCGAGCACCGAGGCCGCCATCGCCATCACGACAAACCGCGACTGAGCGAGCACACAAGCCTCAGCCCACAATCCGATCACAGAGGGAGACAGCCCATGAGCAACCTGTTTGCTCCATGCGTCGGCGGCGTCCTCAGCGCCGACATCGCCGTTCCCGAGCACGAGCGCGAGCTGCGCTTCTACGCGCGGGTACTCAGCACCGGGCCGCATCCGTTGTGGCGCGCGGAAGATCTGATGAACAACCTGGGCATGCCGATCATCGGCCTTGGCGCCCGTAGCGCGGACTATGCCCACCTGCCGCTCCAGTGGATGCCGCACATCCAGGTCGCCGATGTGGCGGCCAGCGTCGAGCGCGCGCTCGCGCTGGGCGGGAGCGCGCTGATGCACGCCACAGCCGACGACGGCACGAGCCAGTGGGCCGTGCTGCTCGACCCGAACGGGGCGGCGTTCGGCATCATCCCGGTCATTCCCGCGGAAGCCGTCCCCCAAGGCGATGGCGCCGCGTCAGGTGACGCGGCGCCGCCCGTTGGCCGCATCGCCTGGCTCGACCTGACGGTCACCGACGCCGCCGCAACCCGCGACTTTTATCGCCAGGTCATCGGGTGGTCTGTGCAGCACGTTGAGCTGGAGGACGGGGGCGAGCGCTACGCCGACTACACAATGCTCGGCGTTGATGGAAACCCGGCGGCGGGCGTCTGCCACGCGCGCGGCGCGAACGCCGCTCTGCCGCCCGTCTGGATGCTCTACCTGCCCGTGGGCGACATGGCCGAAAGCCTGCGCCGCGTCGAGGAGGAGGGCGGCAAGGTCGTCACGGCAGCGCGGGGCGACGATGGGGCGTACGTGTATGCGGCAGTGCAGGATCCGGTGGGGGTCTATCTGGCCTTGATGCCGGGATAGGCGCTCCAGCCGGGACGATCCCCGTGCGACCGGGCGGTCTTCAACCACTCGTATGGCGACTTCCCTGGTGAGCCCCCGAAGCTGCTTGCGCGGCACTTCGACGGTAGCAGCTCTCACACCGAGAAATGCTCGAACGTCGGCAGGTGATCGCGGTTGATCGCAAACAGCTCGTTCACCATCGCCCGCGTTTCGGCCAACGACAGCACCGCTGCGGTGAGTGGATCGTGGGCGATGGCCTGGTACACCAGGCGTGGGTCGCCGCTCAGGCAGCCTTCGACAGCTAGCTCCTCCAGTTGTGCCGTGATGCCGGTGAGCATGGCGACCTGCGCTGGCAGCGCGCCGACGCGCACGGACTCGAAGCCTTTACGGCTGGCCCAGACCGGCACTTCGACACACGCGCCCTGCGGCAGGTTGTCGATCAGGCCGGTGTTGGCAACATTGCCGTTGAACGAGAACGCTTCGCCGCCCATCAGCGCATTGATGATCGAGGCCGCATACTCGTGGCCGCGGGCCAGAGACATCGGTTGCTCTTTTGCGAACCACTGCTTAGCTTCTTCGCGCCAGAGCCCTTGACGCGCTTCGTACCACTTGATCGTGGCGCCATAGGCACCCGGATTCCAGCCGGTGCCATGGGTGCAGTACTGTTCGATCAACGCCGGGCGCTTGCGGAACCACCAGTTGTACTCCGAATGATGGCCGCTCGACTCGGTCGGGTAGTAATCGAGCGCCAGATACATCTCGTTGCGCACCTGCTCTGCGTTGTAAATCTCGGGGCGCTCGGTGATCGCACTGTGGATGAGCGGGTAGGCATCCTGGCCCTTCCATTTGTATTCGAGGTACCAGGCCATGTGGTTGATGCCTGCGCAGGTGTAGCTGATCTCCTCGATCGGCGCGCCGATCCATTCTGCCAGCATCTCGGCGGTACCCTGCACGCTATGGCACAGCCCTACCAGCGGCACAGTGGTTTCGCGCTGGATCGCACGGCAGAGCATCACCATCGGGTTTGTGTAGTTCAACATCGGCGTGCCGGGGCAGTAGCGCTCCATGTCGTGGGCGATATCGAGCATCACGGGAATCGTGCGCAGCGCGCGGAAGATCCCCGATGGACCTCGTGTATCGCCGATGTTCGTGTCAACCCCGTACTTCTTCGGAATCTCGAGATCGTGCCGCCACACCTCCAATCCGCTCGCCAGAATCGTCACCAGCACGGCATCTGCGCCGCGAAGCGCCTCGGCGCGATCCAGCGTCGCTTCGACCTTCGCCGGATATTCGCCCAGCTCAATAATCCGGCTGACGGCCTTGTGCGCAAACTCCAGGCGCTCCGCGTCAATGTCCATCAGCACAAACGTCGCGTCGCGCAGCAGCGGAAAGGTCAGAATATCGCGTACCAGGCCGCGGGTGAATTCCAGGCTGCCTGCGCCGATGAATGCAATCCGAGTCATGGGGACGCTCCTTGTGGGTGCGAGCAAACCGAGCCACATGCGGGAATATAGCACCGGTACGCCGGCGCTTCGCAATGCTCCCAGCCTCGATCTCAGCCGGTTCGCGCTCAGGGCATTGCACCAGACACGTACGGAGGTGTGAGCCCTGTAATCATGCACCCGTGCTTGCTCCACCTCCCGCAGGTGGATCAGGCGTGGGCCTGCTGTGACTCAGGAGTATACCAAATGGTCGGGGAGAATCAGCGCAGCGCGAAGGAGAGAGGAGGTGGAGCAGGGGAAGCAGACCAGGGGAGAACCGAACATATGAGAACGTATGCACTATCCATGATAGTATGGCGAGAGCACGTGCACTATTTCTTTCACGAAAACGACCATCCCTCGTAGGTACGTTCCCTGGCAAGAAGTCGCAGCATAGCCCATTGCACTGCGGTTTCGCTCGACCGACGAACGGAAGCTTCGGGGCAGCGGAGCTGGTGTGCAGTGCGCTTGCGTTTCCCCACCCGCTTGTCCCCCTGGTCATCTCCAGGCGACGCCGTTTCCGGCGTCATCAGTCACGCTGGCGCGCCCACCCACCGGGCTGCGCGTCCGCGCCGATTCCTGCACGAAGCGGCGCACCACAGCAGCACCCCCTGACACATGTATATCCTGACGCATCGCGTCTTTCCCTGGCGCTGTAACCCACACGTCGCCGCGATCGCAGCTGTCCATCGATAGCTGTGCGCTCGCTGCTGCGCTGTGACGTGACGCGCCGTTTTGTGTTGCCGCCCATTCGGGAAAGGGGGACGCGATGCCGCCGTAAGTTGGTGTGCCCGATGGTTTCGGGAATCAAAAAGCCCTTCGACAGTCGCCGCCAAGCTTTCGTCGAAGAGCCTTTGATCTGAAGCCGTACTGCGCTTTGGAACGCGCAGAAACATCATACCCGCCACTATTATACCACCTGCTCATGGCACGGTGCAAGTGGGGGTTTGCCCGAAAACGACCGGGATCGTTCGACACAATGCCGTGTGATGGCAGCCATCCACGGCTCGAAATAGAGGCACCCAATGACATCACGTGATCAACCACGCGCCCAGGCAGGCGATCCGCAATCACCTCCGAGGGTCAGCGGCGACGAGCTCTTCGTCCCGGCCTCGCATGTCCTGATCACCGACCGCCAGGTGAGCCACCCGGCCTTCCGACTGTGGTGTGTGCTGCACCGGCTCTGGTTCTTGCACGAGCCGCCGGTGATGGAGTTGCTGCAGGAGCTGATGGGGACGACCATCACCGACAAAGCGACGCAGGCGGAGACCTGGCAGCCGGCGACCCGCCGCAGCATCGAGCGCTGGCTGACCGAGCTGGAGCAGGCTGGCTGGCTGGTCTGGGCGCGCCGGGGCGAGACGACGCGCCGCTATCACCTGCGCACCACCGCTCGCAGCGCGACCGACACGGCCGTCCTGACCGAGCTGCGCACACTGCTCAACTCCGGCAAGGCGAC
>DAOLDO010000323.1:0-7078 GCA_035327325.1 Chloroflexaceae bacterium
TACGGGCGCCCCAGCGTGGGCGCCCACGCTGGGGCGCCCCAACCGCCAAGCGGGGTTCGAGGGGCTGAGCGCCCCACGGCCGACCTCAGTCGGCCGCCGCCTCGGCCGTCCGCAGGGCGCTCCCGGTCTCGCGCCAGTTCACGGCGGGCATGATCAGGTGGGGCTTGATCAGGCTCTTGTGGCGCCGCACCACGTGGATCACCGACTCGAGCAGCGTGTCGTTCAGGTAGTGGGGCTGCAGGCCCAGGTCGAGCAGGCTGGTGTTGACGGCGTTGTAGTAGTGCGTCTCCTTCTCGACGCGCGGGTTGGGCAGGTGGTCAATACGTACTTCGAGGCCCAGCTCGCGGCCCGTCTCCTGCACCGCCCTCGCCAGGTCGAGTACGCTGAACTGCTCGGTGAACTGGTTGAAGACCCGGTACTCGCCGGCCGCCGGCGGGTTGAGCATGGCCAGTTCCACGCAGGCCAGCGTGTCCCTGATGTCGAGGAAGCCGCGGGTCTGCCCGCCCTGGCCGTAGACCGTCAGGGGCACCCCGGCCACGGCCTGCACCAGGAAGCGGTTCAGCACCGTACCGAACACGCCGTCGTAGTCGAAGCGCGTGCGCAGCCGATCGTCGAGCCTGATCTCATCCGTGTCCACCCCGTAGACCACGCCCTGGTTCAGGTCGGTGGCGCGCAGGCCCCAGATCCGGCAGCAGAACTGGATGTTGTGGCTGTCGTGCACCTTGGAGAGGTGGTAGAACGAGCCGGGCTGCTTAGGGAAGGGCAGGGTGTCGGTGCGGCCCTTGTGGGTGATGGTGATGAAGCCCTCTTCGATGTCAATGTTGGGCGTGCCGTACTCGCCCATGGTGCCGAGCTTGATCAGGTGGCACCCGGGGGCGTGGTCGGCCATGGCGTAGAGCACGTTCAGGTTGCCGACGACGTTGTTGACCTGGGTGTAGACGGCGTGGCGGCGGTCAATCATCGAGTAGGGCGCGGCCCGCTGCTCGCCGTAGTGGATGATCGCCTCGGGCTGGAAGCCCTTGACCACGGGCTCGAAGAAGGTATAGTCGCAGATGTCGCCCACGTGGGCCGCGATCTTGCGCCCGGTCGCGGCCTCCCAGATCGCCACCCGCTCCTGCAGCGAGGCGATGGGCACGAGGCTCTCGGCGCCAAGCTCGTTGTCGTAGCTGCGGCGGGCCATGTTGTCAACCACGGCCACCGCGTGGCCGCGGGCCGACAGGTGCATCGCCGTGGGCCAGCCGAGATAGCCGTCGCCGCCCAGGATCAGGACACGCATCGCTCCTCCTTGCTCCGCTCGCTTGGCCGGTTGGCGCTCTCAGAGCCCCCCGGCACCGTGCAACCAAGCACACGGGTCGGCCTATGATACGTCGTGACGCGCCGCGGCGCAACTTGCCCCGGCGCGCCCGGGCTAGGCCGGCGCGCCCCGTTTGCGCCAGTAGCGCGCCAGGCCGCGCCAGCTCAGCTCGATCGCGCCCGACTGCTGGTCCAGGGCCGCCCGCTCGGGCTCGCCGAGGCTTGCGGCCTCGTCCCGGGCCAGCCGCTCCAGGGCCTCGATCTGCTCCTGCTCGCTCGCCCCGCCCTCCAGGCCCCGGCGCACGACCTCGCCCCAGCGCAGCAGCCGCTCGCGGAAGTCGGCGATGTGGAAGGCCACGTCGCCGTAGGCGCCGTAGTGGGTCAGCATCACCCACTTCGGCCCCAGGCCGGCGATGGTGGCGATCGTGCGCTCCCAGGCCTCGAGGTCCACGTCGGGCGGCGGGGTGGCCGGCCTGGTGAAGCGCACCAGGGGCAGGCGCACGCCGAGGTTGTCGCCCACAAAGGCGCCGCCACTCTCCTCGTCGAGCCAGACCAGGTGATGCTTGGCGTGGCCCGGGGCGTCGAAGGCTCTGAGGGTGCGCCGGCCCAGGCGCAGCACCTCGCCGCCGGTGAGCGTGCCAATCGCCTCGGGCGGCACCGGGACTGTGCGGCCCCAGAGCCGCTCGACCTGGTCGCCCCAGAGCTGGGTCGCGCTGCCGATCAGCCGCGAGGGGTCCACCAGGTGCGGCGCGCCCCGCTCGTGGACGTGCACCCGGACGGCCGGGTTGCGCGCCAGGATCAGGCCCGTCGCGCCCGCGTGGTCGAGGTGGATGTGGGTCAGGACGACGTGGCGGATATCCGCCAGGGCCAGGTCGTGCTGGGCCAGGCCCGCCTCGAGGCTGGGCAGCGTCCCGGCGGGGCCGGGGTCAACCAGGGCCGGCTCGTCGCCGAGCAGCACGTAGCTCGCCACCACGTGGGCGCGCCCCATGTGGTGGGCGTCGAGGACGAGGACGCCGTGGGGGTGGGCTGGTGTGTTCATAGCGCCTATGATACAGCACAACCCCGGCCAGGGCCACAGCCCCATCGCGACTCAGGGGACGGGCACGGGCGCCGCGGTGAGCACCCAGTCGGCGTAGAGCTGGTCGAGCTCGCAGGCGCAGGCGCCCTCGGCCGCCCGCAGCAGGTCGGGGCCGGCAACGGCCCCGTAGCGTCCCGCGGCGTAGTAGTCCCTCAGGAAGCGGTCGAAGGCCGCCTCGCCGATCTGGTCGCGCAGGGCCTGGAAGAAGAGGGCGCCCTTGGCGTAGATCACCGGCACGTACATGCCGCGCAGCGCCGACGGCGGCGTCGCCAGGGGGGCGTCGCGGCCCTGCCGGCGGCTCGCCTGAAACATATCGCGGAAGCTGTTCAGCTCGGCCCTGGCCTGCTGGGGCGCGCCGAGCCCCTCGTAGTAGAGCACCTGGGAGTAGCTCGCGAGGCCCTCGTCGAGCCAGGGCTCGCCCTGGGCGTCGTTGCCCACCAGGCTGTACCACCACTGGTGGGCGACCTCGTGGGCCACGGTGGTCTCGAGGCCGCGCCCGTTGCTGCGGTACAGGTTCTGCTCGATCAGCACCACGCCGGGGTACTCCATGCCGAGGAAGGTGGTCATCGCGCCCTGCACCACCTCGAGCTCGGCCAGCGGGTAGGGGCCGAAGCGCTCGCCGAAGATGCGCAGCGACTCCTCGGCCACCCGCAGGGCCCGCCGGCCCGCCGCGGCGTTGCCCGGCTGGTAGTGGCTCACCACGCGGGTGCCGCCCACGGTCGCGCTGGCCTGGTCGAGCCCCTGGGTCGCGCCCAGGTAGAACTCGCGCTGCGGGCCGCTGACGAAGCGCTCGCGCCGCACGCCCTGGCCCGCGGGCCCCGCGCTCACCCGGGCGCCCGTGCTCACCAGGGTCCACCCCGCCGGCGCGTCAACCGTGACCTCGTAGAGGGCCGTCTCCGTCACCGTGAAGTCGCCCCTGCTGGTGACCGGGCGCCGGTCCCAGCCGTCGGCGAACTGCCGGGCCAGGATGGGGTAGAAGTTGGCAAGGGACCAGAGGCCGGCCTCCTGGTTGAAGGCCCCGAAGGTGTCGGCGCTGGCGTTGCGCGGCGTGCGGGCGACGAAGGACAGCTCGGCCGTGGCCGTGCCGCCGGGGGCCAGCGGGCGGGGCGCGGCGAGCCAGATCAGCGTGTCGCCTTGCTCGGTGCCCGAGGGCACGGGCCGCCCGTTCACCGTGGCCCCGGTCACGTCGAGGCGCCCGCCGAAGTCGGGGTGGTTCGGATAGAGCCGGAAGTAGATCCGCTCATAGGTGGCCGTCGAGCGGTTGGTCAGCTGGACGGTCACGGTGCCGCGGGCGCGCCGCTCGTCGGGGCTCAGGGCGACGGCCATGGTGTAGCGGTCCCACTCGGCGGCCCGGTCCAGGTCGCCGGCGCTGCCCGGCGCCAGCGCGGCGGCCTGGGCGGCCACGAAGGGGTCGGCGGGCCGTGCGGCCGGCGCCGGCGTCGGGCTCTGGCGCTGGGCCAGGGCCGCAGGGGCGGCGAGGGCGAGGGCCAGCGCGGCGAGGGCGAGCGCGCGGCGCAGGGGTCGAGGTGTCATAGCGCTACCTGGGGATCCTGGTTTAGGAGTGGCAAAATGGCGGGGGCGGTGGTATGCTGGGGGTGTCAGCCCACCACACTCTACCACAGACCGGGCGCGCCCTCCAGCCCGCCCGCCTGGCGAAAGGAGCAGGGTCATGACAACGCTCGACAAAGCCGTCGGCGCCGCCCCTGTCGCCGAGCAGCCGGAGCCCCCCGGCGAGCAGCCCCTCTACACCCGCTACTGCGCCGCGCCGCGCCCGGCCCACCCGGTCGGCGAGCCGCGGCTCATCCACACCATGCTCGTCGCCGCGTGGCTCGGCCGCCTGGTGGACCCGCTGCCCCACATGCATCGGAGGCACGAGGCCGAGGCCACCGGCGCCAAGCGCTAGGGCGCCCGCCCGCCCAGCACCTCGGGGTTGACGGGCGAGGGCACCGGCGCGCCGGTGAGGGCGGCGACCAGATTCTCGGTCGCGAGGGTGGCCATGCGCGTGCGGGTGGCCACGCTGGCGCTGCCGATGTGGGGCACGGCGACGCAGTTGGGCAGGGCGAGCAGCGGGTGGTCCGCGCCGATCGGCTCGTGCTCGAAGACGTCAATGCCCGCGGCCCTGGGTCGCCCGGCCCGCAGCGCCTCGACCAGCTCGGCCTCGCGCACGATCGGCCCGCGGGCCACGTTTACGAACACCGCCGTGTCCTTCATGGCGGCGAACTCGGCCGCGCCGAACATGCCCCGCGTCTCGGCTCTGAGCGGCAGCGTCACCACCACGAAGTCGCTCGCGCGCAGCAGCTCGGCGAGGGGCAGGTAGCGCGCGCCCGTCTCCGCCTCGAGGGTGGGGCTCGGGCGCCGGTTGTGGTAGCGCAGCTCCATGGCGAAGCCGCGGCCCCGGCGCAGCACCGCGCCGCCGATGCGCCCCGCGCCCACGACGCCAAGGGTCGCCCCGTACACGTCCACGCCTACCAGCTGCATGGGGTGCCAGGGGCCCCACCCGCCGGCCTCGATCAGCTTCTGGCCCTCGACGATGCGCCGGGCCGCCGCCAGCATCAGCGCCCAGGCCAGGTCGGCCGTGGTCTCGGTGAGCACGCCGGGCGTGTTGGTGACCAGCACGCCGCGGGCCGTGCAGGCCGCCAGGTCAATGTTGTCGTAGCCGACGGCCATGTTCGCCACGGCGCGCAGGCGGGGCGCCGCGTCAAGCAGCTCCGCGTCCACCCGGTCGGTGATCAGGCTGAGCAGCCCCTCGGCCCCGGCCGCGCCGCGCAGCAGGGCCTCGCGCGGGGCCGGGCGCTCGGCGTCGTCCCACAGCTCCACCGCGCAGGCGGCCTCGACGATGGCCATGGCGGGCTCGGGGAGCCGTCGGGTCAGGAAGACCTTTGGTCTCGCCATCAGCGGGCGCCCGTCAGCAGGACGACGTGGAGCTCGGGCGGGCCGTGGATGCCGAGGGAGAGGGTCATCTCGATGTCGGCGGTGCGCGACGGGCCGCTGATAAAGGTCAGGTTGCTGGTCTCGTCGAACAGGGCGGCGCCGTGCTGCTCGCGCAGGCGGGCCAGGGCCTCGCCGAGGCCGCGCACCAGCTGGTCGGCGCGCACGACGGCGATGTGGGCGGGGGCGAGCAGCGAGGCCAGGCGCGGGCGCCCCGGGCCGTGGCGCAGGGCCAGGCTGCCGCTCTCGGCGATGGCGCAGGCCACGCCCGACAGGCAGACGGGCGCGGGCTCGAGGGCCTGCAGCCGCTCCTTGCGCCCCTCGCCGCGCACGCCGGCGTCGAGCACCGCCACGCCGCGCTGCGCGAGCAGGGCCGCGAGGCCGGGCAGACCGATCTGGCCCAGGTCCCAGGCGACGGCCTGGCGGGCGGCGCGCTCGTCGAGCAGGCGGGCGATCGTCTCGAGGGCCTCCTCCTCGTCGGCCACCAGGTAGGCGTTGCCCTCGAGCTTGGTCAGCTCGGCGGCGAACTGGGCCGGCAGGTCGTCGGCCGGGGGGAGCACGTAGGGCGGCGGGTCGCGGGGCGCCTTCGCGGCCTCGGCCTCGAGCCAGAGACGGCTCGAGGTCAGGCTCGTGCGCAGGGTCGAGAGGATCTTCTCGCGGCTCATGGGCTGGCCCTCTAACATGGCGGTGCCCCGAGTATACCACGGCTCCCGGCGCGCCGCGGCGCCGCTCAGGGCTTGCGGGTCGCGTTGTAGATCGTCTCGCCGACGAGGACGACCAGCAGCACGACCAGCCCGGCGCCGAGGGCGAAGGCGTAGTAGATGAAGCCGGCCAGGAAGCCGTAGTCGGGCCCCGAGGCCCGCCACAGCGTGCACTGGCCCGCCGAGAAGACGGTGGCCAGGGCGTAGCCGGCCAGCAGCCCGCTGCCGAGGACGATGTTGCCGCGGCGCATGGCGAAGATGGCGAGCCCCGCCGTCAGGGCCAGCATCAGGACGGCGCCGGCCAGCTGCCCCTGGCCGCGCGCGGCGGCCAGCGCGAAGTAGCCCAGCACGCCGATCGCGGCGAAGATCCCCAGGCCGCTCACGAACCAGAGCACATGCCAGGTGAGGCTGCGGCGCGGCGGCCCGGCTGCGGTCATAGGCTCCTCCTCGGGCGTGGGCTCAGGTTAGAACACATTTCCATCGGCAGCACGCATGAAAAGCACGGGTGTGGCGAACTCCCGGTTGTCCTGGCCAAGCTCGAGGGCGACCGCGTTGCGCGCGGCCTGGGCGGCCCAGTCCACCGGCTTGCGGGCCGCGACCGAGCTGTAGAACTCCTCGAGGAAGATCTTTGCGGCGTCGGCGCGCAGCCTGTACTGCATCGCCACGACGGCCGGCACGCCGCAGCGCCGCACCAGCTGGGGCGCGATGCCGACGAAGCCCTGGGTGTCGTCGCTGCGCGCGCTCTCGCATGTGGCCAGGCAGACCAGGCCGAGGCCGTCGGCGTGGCCGGCGAACAGGCTGGCGAAGCGCTCCTCGTCGAGGGCCCACGGCCCGCCGGTGTCGTCGTCCACCAGGGCCAGGCGGCCGCGGCCCTCCTCGTAGAAGCCGTGGCCGACGAACTGCACGATGTCGGGCCCCTGGGCCAGCAGCGCGTCGCGGATCGCCTTGCGCGTCGCCCGCTTCACCGTGCGCACGCTCAGCCGGCCCTCGGCGATCGGCTTCGTCAGGGCGCTCGTGACGGTCGTCTCCCACTCGTCGGGGTCGAGAGTCGGCAGACCGGCGGGGCTGGCCACGATCA
>DAOLDO010000324.1:0-7075 GCA_035327325.1 Chloroflexaceae bacterium
GACGCGCGAGCACCGCGTCGATCAGCCCGTACTCGACGGCCTGGGCCGGGGTGAGCAGGCGGCGCAGGGCGCTGCTGTGCATGTCGGCGAGCACCACCCAGACCACCTCGTTGGCGGCGCGGCTGTTGGGCATGGGCTGGCCGGCCTCGGCCTGGGCCCTGAAGGCGGCCGCGGCCTCGCGCAGGGCCGGCGGCACGGTCGGGTCCTCGGCGTCGAGGTCGAGGCTCATCAGGACGGGCTGGCGGCCGGCCCGCAGCAGCTCGCGCTGGGCGCCCTCGCCCACGATGTAGCGCGCGAAGGCCGCGGCCGCGTCGCGCTCGGCCCCCGCGCCAATGCGGGCGTTCAGCACCAGGGCCTCGCTCTGCACGTAGGGCCGGGGCGGCGCGTCGCCCGCCGTGAGCCTGGGCAGGGGGGCCACGCCCATGGTCTCGGGCCAGATCGCGCTGTAGGCCGGCGCGGCGTGGGCCCAGTCAATCGTCATCAGGGCCTGCTGCGTGTTGAGGGCGTTGTCCACCGCCACGCCGTCCATGCTGGCCAGAATGCGCGGGTCCTCCCGCAGGCTCACCAGCCAGCTGAGCCAGGCCTCGGCGCCGGCGCGCCCCTCGACGCCGAGCGTCACCCGGCCCTGGTCGTCGAAGACGGCGCCGTCGAAGGCGTACATGTAGCCGATGGTGCGGTCCAGGCTGAGGTTGTAGGCCAGGCCCCAGACGGGCGGGTCGCCCTCGGGGTTGGCGATGGCCCGGGCGACCCGCAGCATGGCCTCGGTGTCGGCCGGCGGGTCGCCGGTGAAGTTGGCCCGGTTGTAGTAGAGGGCCAGGGTGTCGAAGGCGACGGGCAGGCCGTAGAGGGCCGTCCCCCCGGGGCCCACGACGCGGCCCGCGCCGACGGCCGTCGGCAGCAGCCGGGCCACCTGCTCGTCCGGCAGCAGGTCGTCGGCGGGCAGCAGGGCCCCGCCCTCGACCAGGGCGCCCAGGGTGTGGCTGGGCACGAGGGCCAGGTGTGGGCCGCCCCCCTCGACCACGGCGTCGGCCAGGTCGGCGCTGATGCGGGCCACGGGGCGGCTCTGCAGCACCACCTGCACGCCGGGCGTGGCCCGGTTGAAGCGCTCGACGATGCCGGCCAGGGCCCGGCTCTCCGGGGCGGGCCAGGCGTGCCAGAGGAGCAGCACGCTCCGCCCCGTCGTCGCCCCCGGGGCGGGCGTGGGCGTCGGGCCGGGCGCGCCGCCGGCGCACGCCGCAAGGATCAGGAGCACGAGCACGGTGACCAGCGCCAGTCTGCTATGCCGTCTGACCGCCAACGCCCGCTCCTCTCGCACGGAATCGCTGGCGATTATAGCACGCCGCCACGACGCGCGGCAAGGCGCGCGCCCTTCGATCCTTGACAAACCGCGCGGCGAAAGGCTATGATGAGGCCCAACACGCCCGATCAGCCGTAAAGCGTAGCGCGCCGGGCCGCCCGGCCCGCCCACGCGGCTGCGGACAGGAGGGAGCGAATGGCTGGACGAAGTCGGCCCCCGGCGCTGCTGCGCCTGGCCCTGGCCCTGGTCGCCGGCGCGCTGCTGCTGGCGGCTATGCCCACCGCCCGCGCCCAGAGCGACGCGCGCTTCTTCGCCGAGACAGGCCACACGCTGCGCGGCGCCTTCCGCGTCTTCTGGGAGGCCAACGGCGCCCTGGATAACTTCGGCTTCCCGATCACCGAGGAGTTCCGCCGGCCCGACGGCCGCCTCGTGCAGTGGTTCGAGCGGGCCCGCTTCGAGTACGCCGAGGTCAACGGCCGCCCCGCGGTCGAGCTGGGCAACCTCGGGCTCGAGTTCACCGAGGCCCGGGCCTTCCCCAAGTCGCCGCCGATCGAGAACACCGCCGACCGGCGCTACATCCCCCAGACCCAGCACGTGATCAAGTTCGGCTTCAAGGAGATCTGGGAGACGCGCGGCGCCGAGCGGATCTTCGGCTACCCGATCAGCGAGGAGATCCAGGAGGTCCTCGACGACGGCGAGTGGCACACGGTCCAGTACTTCGAGAAGGCCCGCTTCGAGTACTGGCCCAACTTCGAGCCCGGCCGGCGCGTGCTGATCAGCCACCTCGGGCGCCGCCTGGCCCCCACCGAGCGCATGGTCCCCGTGCCCCCGCCCGCGCCCGGCCAGCAGCCCGCGCCCGCGCCGCCCCAGCCCCCCGCCCCCGTCCCGCCCGGCGTCAACGGCAGGGTCACGCCCGACAGCGGCCCGCCCGGCACGACCTTCGTCTTCGAGGCTCAGGGCTTCGAGCCCGGCGAGCGCGTCGGCGTCTGGCTGACCGCCCCCGACCAGGCCACCTTCGGGGCCGGCTTCCAGGCCACCGCCGATGGCCAGGGCTCGATCGGCGGGGCCCGCATCGGCATCACCGCCGACAGCAGCTTCGACGAGGGCCTCTACTCGTTCAACGCCCAGGGCGTGCGCAGCGGGCGCGAGGCCCGCGGCTTCTTCCGCGTCACCACCGCGGCCACCCCGGGCGACCCCGCCAGGCTCGGCCAGGTCGTGCACGACCAGCTGCCGCGCCAGGGCCAGGGCTTCATCGTGCCCGTGGCCGCGCCGCCCGGCTACACCTTCATCCTGATCGGCACCGGCTTCCAGGCCGACGAGCCGGTGAGCGCCTGGGTGACCGGGCCGGACGGCAGGAGCACGGCCATCGCCGCCGGGCTGGCCCGCCAGGAGGGCGGCACGGCCCAGGTGCAGGTGAACACCGGCGGCCTGCCCGAGGGCGTCTACACCGCCGTGGTCCAGGGCCGGCGCAGCCAGACCACCGTCGCGGCGGGCTTCAAGCTGACCCGCGACTTCGTGGCCGGCCCGGGCACGCCGCGCCCCGCCAATGTGAACGGGAGCGCCACCCCGGCCGAGGTGGCGGCCGGCGGCGTGGTGCAGATCCGCGGCCAGGGCCTGCGCCCCGGCGAGCGCCTCGACTACTGGATCACCGACCCCTCCGGGGCCTACGTGCTGCTGCCCGACGCGCCCGCCGCCCAGTCCGACGGGCGGATCGGCTACAGCCCCGCCCTCGACCTGCAGGTGCAGGATGACTCGCTGCCCGGGGTCTACGGGGTCCACTTCCGCGGCCGCCAGAGCGGCGCCCGGGTAGACGTCTACTTTACGGTGACGCGGGCGCCGTAGGGTCCCCGCGGCGCGGGCGACAGGCATCGAGAGGGCCGCCCACCAGCATGTGGGTGGCCCTCTCGTCGCTCACGGTGGCGAGTCGTCACCGCGCCCCGCCGCCCGCCCTGGGGTATCATGGGAGCAGCGCGGGGCGACGCTGCCCCGGCCTACAGCGAGGAGGCGACCATGGCTGAGCGCAAGCCCGAGGGCTACCTCGAGGGGCGGCCCTTGCACCCCGAGAGCCTGATGATGAGCTACGGCTACAAGCCGGCCCTCTCGGAGGGCGCGATCAAGTGCCCGATCTTCCAGACCTCGACCTTCGTCTTCAAGACGGCGGAGGACGGCAAGTCCTTCTTCGAGCTGGCCTACGGCCTGCGCCGCCGCGGCCCCGGCGAGGAGATGGGCCTGATCTACAGTCGGCTCAATAACCCTGACCTCGAGATTCTGGAGGACCGCCTGACGCTCTGGGACGAGGCCGAGGCGGCCGCGGTCTTCGCCAGCGGCATGGCGGCGATCAGCACGACCCTGCTCGCCTTCCTGCGCCCCGGCGACGTGGTGCTGCATAGCGAGCCGGTGTACGGCGGCACCGACTATCTGCTCAAGCACGTGCTGCCCCAGTTCGGGGTGCGCGTGGTCGGCTTCCACGCCGGTTCGTCGCCCGAGGCCGCCGAGGCCCAGCTGCGCCGCCTCGGCCTGGCCGACAGGCTTGCCATGATCTACCTCGAGACGCCGGCCAACCCGACCAACGCCCTGGTGGACATCGCCGCCTACGCCGCCCTCGCCAGGCGCCTGAGCGGCGAGCGCCGCGTGGTCACGGCCGTGGACAATACCTTCCTCGGGCCACTGTGGCAGCAGCCGCTCAGGCACGGCGCCGACCTGGTGCTCTACTCGGCCACCAAGTACATCGGCGGGCACAGCGACGTGATCGCCGGGGTCTGCCTCGGCCCGCGCGAGCTGCTCGACCAGGTCAGGCTGTTCCGCACCATCCTTGGCACCATGGCGGGGCCCCACACGGGCTGGCTGCTGATGCGCAGCCTCGAGACGCTCAAGCTGCGCATGACGGCCCAGATGAAGAGCGCCCGCCACGTGGCCGCGTTCCTCAACGGCCACCCCAAGGTGGCGCGGGTGCACTACCTGGGCAACCTGTGCGAGGGCGACCCCCAGTTCGCGATCTACCGGCGCCAGTGCAGCGCGCCCGGCGGCATGATCTCGCTCGAGGTGGTGGGCGGCGAGCCCGAGGCTTTCCGGCTGCTCAACGCCCTGCGGCTGTTCCACCTTGCGGTGAGCCTGGGCGGCACCGAGTCCCTGGCCGAGCACCCCGCCAGCATGACCCACTCGGACGTGGACCCCGAGGAGCGCATGGAGCTGGGGATCACCCCGGCGATGGTGCGGCTCTCGATCGGGGTCGAGCACCCGGAGGACCTGATCGCGGACCTGGCGCAGGCGCTGGAGGCGGTGTAGGGCGCGCCGCGCTGGCTCTTGCAGGGGGCGCCCCTGCGCCTCTATTCGTGGGAGGGCCGCCGCCGGCCCTAGCTCGCGGCCGGCGCGCCGGGCCCCTCGACCAGCTCCAGGCTGTAGCTCGGGGCGAGCCGCGCGGCGCGGGCCAGCTCCTCGGAGGTGATCGCGGGGGCAAGGGCCTGCTCGTAGCTCATCTCGATGCCGATGGCGGCCAGGAAGCGCTCGAAGCCGGCTGGGGTCAGCGCGAGCAGGCAGCGGGCCTTGGTCGCGCCCTCGTTCCGGAAGGCGTGGGCCGTGCCGCGCGGGATGAAGATCAGGCCGCCGGCCCGCACCAGCTCCTCGCGCTCGCCCGCCCGGCAGCGCATCTCGCCCTCGATCACGTAGAGGAGCTCGTCCTCGGCGTGGTGGATGTGGAGCGGCGTCCCCGAGCCGGGCCCGATCTCGCACTCCATCGCGGCATAGGACCCGCCGCTCTGCTCGCCGGTGACCTTGAGCGTGTACAGGTCGCCCCAGACCCAGTAGCTCTGGCCCTCGCCGCGGCTCGCGATGATCGCGCCCGCCTCCACAATCTGCGACATATTCGGTGCTCCTTCAGGCATTGGCTCGTGTGGGCGCCCGCGCGCCGCGCGCCAGGGCGCAGGGTGAGCATAGCGGAGCCGCCCGCCGCGGGCATCGCTAGAGTCAACTATTTTTCGCCCGATTGACGGCCCGGGCGACCTGTGCTATGCTCGATTCATACCCGCCGCACAGGCAACCCAGAAGATGAACCACCTCTCGAAGCAGTCCAAGCGCGTGAAGAAGCCGGCCGCAAGGTCTGGTTAGCACCGCTTGCACGCGAGGTTCGAGTGTAAGGCCCGGCTCACCAGACTGAATGGTGAGCCGGGCCTTCTGTATGTCCACGGAGGACCCCATGAAACCCATGAGTCTGAAGCCCGCGCCCGTCGCCTACACGCCGCGCCGCTGCCGCCCCGAGCTGTTCGGGGCCTGCCAAGTCAGACGAGGACGCACGCCCTATGCAGCCGTTTGACCACCCGGCCCTGGTTGATACGACGCTGCGCGAGGGCGAGCAGTTCGCCACAGCGCGCTTCAGCAGCGACCAGCGCCTCGCCATCGCCGAGGCCCTCGACGCCTTCGGGGTCGAGTACATCGAGCTGACCTCGCCCGCCGCCTCGCCGCAGAGCGCCCGCGACCTCGAGACGGTCGCGCGCCGCGGCCTCCGCGCCCGCATCCTCACCCACGTCCGCTGCCACCCAGACGACGCCCGCCTCGCCGTCGCGTGCGGCGCCCAGGGCGTCAACCTGCTCTACGCCACCTCCGAGCCGCTCCGCCGGGCCAGCCACGGCCGCAGCCTTGACCAGATTGTCGAGGAGGCCGCCGCCGTGATCGGCTACCTGCGCGGCCACGGCGTCGAGGTGCGCTTCTCGTGCGAGGACACCTTCCGCACCGCGCTGCCCGACCTCCTCCGCGTCTACGGCGCCGTCGCCGAGCTGGGCGCCCACCGCGTCGGTCTGGCCGACACCGTGGGCGTCGCCACGCCGCGCCAGGTCTACGCGACCGTCGCCGCCGTGCGCGCCGCCGTGGCCTGCGACATCGAGTTCCACGGCCACAACGACGCCGGCTGCGCCGTGGCCAACGCCTTCTGCGCCTTCGAGGCGGGGGCCACCCACCTCGACGTGACCGTCCTGGGGATCGGCGAGCGCAACGGCATCGCCTCCCTCGGCGGCATGGTGGCCCGCCTGGCCACCCTCGACCCGGCCCTGGTGGCCCACTACGACCTGGCCATGCTGCCCGAACTCGATGCCCTGGTGGCCGAGATGGTGGGCGTGCCAATCCCCTTCGACGCGCCGATCTCCAGCCCCTACGCCTGGCACCACAAGGCCGGCCTGCACACCAAGGCCGTGCTCGCCGACCCGCGCAGCTACGAGGCCCTCGACCCCGCGGCCTTCGGGCGGGCGCGCACCGTCGCCGTGGCCCATCGCCTCGGCGGCTGGCACGCCGTGGCCGAGCGGGCCCGCGAGCTCGGCATCTCCCTGGGCGAGCCGGCCGCCCGCCAGGCCGCCGCCCGCATCAAGGCCCTCGGCGACGAGCACGAGCTGGACGGCACCACGGTGGACGAGGTTCTCTACGAGTACGCGGAATGACGTGCGGGGGGCGCGGCGCGCTGCGCCCGCACAGGCGAGGGAGAGCAGACGATGCCACAGACCCTGAGTGAGCAGATCCTCTCGCGGGCCGCCGGCAAGACAGTCCGGGCGGGCGAGGTGGTGACGGTGGACGTAGACCTGGTGATGATGCACGACAGCCTCTCGCCCGGCATCATCAGGGTGCTGCACGACGAGCTTGGCGCCGAGCGGGTCTGGGACCCCGCCCGCGTCGCCGTGGTGATTGACCACGTGGCCCCGGCGGCCAGCGTGCAGACGGCCGAGAAGCAGGCCGACGTGCGGCGCTGGGCCCGCGCGCAGGGCATCACGAACCTGTTCGACGTCGGCCGCGGCATCT
>DAOLDO010000325.1:0-7073 GCA_035327325.1 Chloroflexaceae bacterium
GTGCCCGCCCCTCCGGCCCACCGTGCCCGCCCCTCCGGCCCACCGTGCCCGCCCCAGGCTTAACGTTTCTATACGCATTGTTGCCGCAGCAACGTTTGACGCCCCATAGTGCGAATGCTATGATTGGCCACATCCTCCCGCCCCCCCCTGCTAGAAAGGCGGAGCCGGCGTGCAAGAGCAGGTCATCGCCATCCGCGAAATCTACTGGAACGTCCCGCAGCCCCTCGGATCGATCTTCCTCTACGGCCTCGCCATCATCACCACCGTCGTGATGGCCTGGGGCGTCCTCCGCGACATCGCCCGCTGGCGCAAGGGCAAGCCCGACGCCCGCATTGACCAGATCCCCGGCCGCGCCGTCGAGTTCCTCGCCCAGGTCTTCGGCCAGAAGAAGGTCCTGCGCGACCGGCGGCCCGGCATGATGCACGCCCTGATCTTCTTCGGCTTCCTGGCCCTCTTCATCGGCACCGACATCATCGCCGTCGAGGAGGACTTCACCGTGCCCATGATGGGCGAGCAGGCCGGCAAGATCCTGGTCGGCTCGTTCTACCAGACCTACGAGCTGGTCCTCGACACCCTGGGCCTGGTCTTCGTCGCCGGCCTGACCTGGGCCGCCTGGCGCCGCTACAGGGTCAAGGAGGCCCGCCTCGACAACCGGCGCACCGACGCCTGGGTCCTCGGCGTGATGCTCTTCCTCGGCGTCGGCGGCTTCCTGATCGAGGGCCTGCGCCTCGCCAACCAGGAGATCGGCGGCGTCCCCGTCTTCGAGCAGAGCTGGGCGCCCCTGGCCTTCGTCGGCTACACCCTCGCCATCGGCCTCCGCGCCGTCGGCCTGGGCGAGGGCAACCCCGTGGCCCTCGGCGTCCACCAGGTGCTCTGGTTCACCCACGCCCTCGCCACCTTCGCCTTTATCGGCTCGCTGCCCTTCAGCAAGTTCAAGCACATCTTCTACACCCCGATCAACACCTTCTTCCGCGACACCGAGCCCAAGGGCCGCCTCGAGAACATCCCGACGCTGGAGGCCGAGATCGAGAAGGACGAGCCGCGGCTCGGCGTCGCCACCCTGGCCGACCTGAGCTGGAAGCACCGCCTCGACCTCGACGCCTGCATGCGCTGCGGGCGCTGCCAGGCCAACTGCCCCGCCCACGCCGCCGGCACCGACCTCTCGCCCAAGTACATCATCACCAAGCTCCACGACCTGATGCGCCAGGAGCCGATCCGCTTCAAGGACGGCACGGTCAAGCTGGCCGCCAACCTCGAGCCCGGCGAGCACGCGGCCACGAACGGCGCGACCAATGGCGCGACCAACGGCGCCCTCGACGTCGAGACGGTCCCCCTCTACGGCAACCTGTTCACCGAGAACGAGCTGTGGAGCTGCACCACCTGCTACGCCTGCGTCCACGAGTGCCCCGCCATGATCGAGCACGTGGACGATATCGTCGGCGTGCGGCGCCACCTCACCATGATCGCCAGCGAGGTGCCCCAGGGCGTCAAGCGCGTGCTCGAGGGCATCGAGCGGGCCGGCAACCCCTGGCGCCTCCCCCAGAAGGAGCGCACCGCCTGGGCCGCCGGCCTCGACGTGCCGGTCATGGCCGAGAAGGAGCAGGCCGAGTACCTCTTCTGGGTCGGCTGCGCCCCCAGCTACGACGAGCGCAGCAAGAAGACCGCCCGCGCCCTCGTCCAGCTGCTCCAGCAGGCCGGCGTTGACTTCGCCATCCTCGGCGACGAGGAGACCTGCAACGGCGACCCGGCCCGCCGCATGGGCGAGGAGCTGCTCTTCCAGACCCAGGTCCAGACCAACGTCGAGACCATGGGGCAGTACAAGTTCAAGAAGGTGATCACCACCTGCCCCCACTGCTTCAACACGATCAAGAACGAGTACCCCGAGTTCGGCGGCAACTACGAGGTCGTCCACCACACCGAGTTGCTCGCCGAACTCGTCAGGGCCGGCCAGCTCAAGCCCGCAACGCCCCTGGATGAGAAGGTCGTCTACCACGACCCCTGCTACATCGGGCGCTACAACGACATCTACGACGCCCCCCGCGAGCTGCTGCAGAGCATCCCCGGCGTCGAGCTGGTCGAGGCCCCCGAGCGCAACCGCGAGCGCGCCATGTGCTGCGGCGGCGGCGGCGGCAACGTCTGGATGGAGGGCTGGGGCAAGGAGCAGGTCAACTACATCAGGCTCGACCAGCTCACCAAGGAGCAGCCCCAGACCCTGGCCGTCAGCTGCCCGTTCTGCATGGTCATGTTCGAGGACGCCGCCAAGAACACCGGCCGCGACGAGACCCTGCGCCGCCGCGACGTGGCCGAGCTGCTGCTCGAGGCCGTCGGCACGCCGCCGCCCGCGCCCGAGGCCTGAGCCCGTCGCCGGGCGCTGCTGCCCCCGAAGACCTCACCCCCGCCGCTACGCGGCCCCCCCTCTCCAATGTGGAGAGGGGGCTGGGGGGTGAGGTCTTCGGCTGTGCGCCCCAACGCTCTACCGCCCCGCCAGCGGCAGGTACACCTGGGCGGACAGGCCACGCGGCGCGATGCCGTTGATGTACTCCTCGACCCAGGTGTAGCCGCTGGGGGCCTGACGCGCGCCGTCGGCCGGGTCGGCCGGGTTCAGCCCCCGCTCGCGCTCCCACGCGTCGGGCATGCCGTCCCCGTCGCCGTCGGCGGGGGCCGCGCCGGCGTCCCAGCGCGCCCGGACCTCCCAGCCGCCCACCTCGGCCACCGTGTCAATGATCCGGCCTGTGCCGGCGCGCACCTCCGCCACCACGCGCCGGTCGATCGGGTCGCTGGCGGGCAGGCGCGCCCCCGCCCCGAAGAGCACGGCGTCGAGCACCGCGGCCGGCGCGACCGCCCGCACCGGCACGGCGGGGGCCGCGAGGGGCGCCGCGCCGGCGAGCACGGGCGCGTCGGCCATCACCCTGGCGGCGCCGATGTTCTCGCTGACGAAGATCGCCGAGCCGGCGGCGACGCTCTTGTAGATGCGCAGGGCCGTGTCGTTCTGCGTGCTCGGGCCGCGCCTGTAGACGTTGCCGGCCACGACGGCGCGGGTCGGCCCGGCGCCGCTGCCGTCCTCGAAGACGGTCGCCCCGGAGCCCCAGTTGTAGACCACGTTGGCCAGGATCTCGGCCTCGGTGCCGCCCTTGACCAGCGGGCTGCGGTACCAGTGGTGCGCCAGCAGGTTGTGGTGGACCGAGACGCGGCGGCTGTTCTCGGCGATCAGCAGGGCGTTGCTGTGGCCCGGCTTGTCGTGCAGGCTGTTGTTCAGCCCCTCGCTGAGGAGCGACCACTGGATGGTCACCTCCTCGGCGCCGACCACGCTGGCGTTCTCGTCAATGCTCCAGCTGATCGAGCAGTGGTCAATGATGATCCGCCGCGGCGGGTTCCCGCTCCGGTCGGGCCCGGCGATCATGATCCCCTCGCGCGTGATCGCCGGCTCGCCCGCGCTGTCGTCGCCGACCCGGAAGCGCATGCCGCGCACAATCACGTCGTGGGTGCGGATCTTCAGCCCGCCCCCGCGCAGGACGATGCCGTCCCCCGGGGCTGTCTGCCCCGCGAGCGTGACGTAGGGGTGGGTGATGCTGATTGACGTGCTGAGGCGGATCACCCCGCCGACGCGGAAGATCACGATGCGCCGGCCGCTCGCCTCGAGGGCCGCCCGCAGGCTGCCAGGGCCCGCGTCGTTGAGGTTGGTGACAAAGAGCACCGTGCCGCCGCGGCCGCCCGGGGTGAGCGCGCCGTAGCCCTGGGCCCCCGGGAAGGCCGGCAGCTCGCCGGTGGCGGCGACGGCCAGGGGCGCATCCTCGCCCCGAGCGAGGGTCGGGGCGCCAGGCGTGGCGACGACGAGGAGGCTGAGCAGGACGAGGGCGAGGACGGCGCGCGAGCACGAGGTGAGGAGGCGCGCCCGCGGGGGGGCCGCGCCCGGCTTGAGCGGGCTCATGGCTTGCTCCTGAGCGGCCGGGCGCCTCTGGGTAGCACACCGCCGGGGTGCTCTCTGCCCGTGGCCCGGCCGCTCCGCTGCGATGTGCGGCCTGGTCAGGTGCTGCGGGTCCGGCCGCATCTGCCTGGCGGCGCGCGGCGCGTCCGACGGGGCGATTGTAGCAGAGGGGCGGGCCGGGGCGAGGCTCAAAAGTAAAAATAAGGTTACAAGTTAAGAAAAAGTTAATGGACCGTGCGCCAGAATCACCCTTTTAGTTAAATATATTTAACCCTCGACCTCGAGCAGAGCCCGCACGCTCTCCAGGCTGTCTGCCTCGGCGGGGGGCTTATCGCGGCGCCAGCGCAGCATACGCGGGAAGCGCACGGCGACGCCCGAGCGGTGGCGGGACGAGCGCTGGATGCCCTCAAAGGCTAGCTCGAAGACCAGCTCGGCCTTGACCGTGCGCACGGGGCCGAACTTCTCGAGCGTGTTGCGGCGCACAAAGGCGTCCACCTCGCGGATCTCGGCGTCGGTGAGCCCCGAGTAAGCCTTGGCGAAGGGCACCAGCTCGTCGCCGTCCCAGACGCCGAAGGTGTAGTCGGTGTAGAGGCTGGCCCGCTTGCCGCTGCCGCGCTGGGCGTAGATCAGCACCGCATCCACGGTGTAGGGCGCGATCTTCCACTTCCACCAGTCGCCCCGCACCCGCCCGACCCTGTAGGGCGAGCCGCGCCGCTTCAGCATCAGCCCCTCGGCCCGCAGCTCGCGGCTGCGCTCGCGGGCCGCCGCCAGCTCCTCCCACGTCGCCCCCGGGGCGATCGGCGAGAGCAAAAGTGGGTGCGAGTCTTCACCACGAAGCTCACGAAGCTCACGAAGGTCACCTGGCTGCGGCGCTGCCGCTCCTGCCAGGTCGGCTGCAATAGCCGGCTCAGCAGGGCTCTGGCCCTTCGCGCTCTTCGTGGCCTTCGTGGTTAGCGAAGCGAGCAGCCCCTCGAGGCGCGCCCGCCGCTCGGCGAGCGGCAGCCCCCTCAGATCCTCGCCCCCTTGCTCGAGCAGGTCGTAGGCGAAGAGCACCACCGGCACTTCGGCGAGCAGCTTCTTGCCCAGGGTCTTGCGCCCGATGCGGCGCTGGAGCTGGGCGAAGGGCATCACCTCGCCCGCGCTGTAGGGCAGGATCTCGCCGTCGAGCACCGTCCCGTCGGGCAGCAGCTCGCCCGCCGCGGCCAGCTCGGGGTAGCGCTCGGTCACCAGCTCCTCGCCGCGCGACCACAGGAAGCTCTGGCCGGCGCGCCGGACAAGCTGGGCCCTGATGCCGTCCCACTTCCACTCGGCCTGCCACGCGGCGGGGTCGCCCAGGGTCGCTGGCTCGCCCTCAAGGGGGTGGGCCAGGCAGAAGGGGTAGGGCTGGCTGACGTCGGCGTCGGCGGTCTCGGGGGCCAGCAGGCCCTCGTACCAGGCCGCCCCGGGCTCCCACTCGCCCATCAGCCTGTGGGCCAGGGCCGCGTCGTCCACCCCGCTGACCTGGGCGAGGGCCCTGGTGATCAGGCGCTGCGAGACGCCGACGCGGAAGCCGCCGGTGAGCAGCTTGTTCCAGAGGAAGCGCTCGGCCCGGCCCAGCTCGCCCCAGGCGGCCAGCAGGGCCGCGCGCTGGGCGGCCTCGTCGGCGCCGCGCAGGGGCAGCAGGCGCTGCTCGATCCAGTAGGCCAGGCCCGCTTCTTCACCGCCACCGCTCCCCTCCGGCAGGAGCAGCGCCACCGTCTCGGCGAAGTCGCCCACGGCGTCGTAGCACTCGCCGAAGAGCCAGGGCGGGATGCCGGCGGCCTCGATCGCCCACTCGCTCAGCCTGCGGGTGCTCACCACCTGGCGCGGCTTGCGCCCGCTGAGAAAGTAGAGGGCCCAGGCCGCGTCGGCGGGGGGCGCGGCGGCGAAGTAGCGGGCCAGGGCGGCGACCTTCGCGTTGGTCCTGGTGGTCGTGTCGAGGGCGGCATACAGCTCGGCGAAGGCTCTCACGGCTCGGCCCCCTGCTCGTCCTCGGCGGCACCGCCGCCCTCGCCCTCGTAGCGCGTCGGCACGGCGTAGGCCTGGAGGCCCTGCTCCTCGAGCCAGCGGGCGAGCACGGCGGTGTAGCCGTGGGTGACCCAGACCCGCTCGGCGCCGGTGGCGGCGATGGCGGCGAGCAGGCCGGGCCAGTCGGCGTGGTCCGACAGCACGAAGCCGCGGTCCACGGCGCGGCGGCGGCGGGCCCCGCGGATCAGCATCCAGCCCGAGGCGAAGCCGGCCGACAGCTCGCCGAAGCGGCGCGTCCAGGGCGTGCCGTGGGCCGAGGGCGGGGCGACGATCATGGCCCGGGTCCAGTCGAAGCCGCGCCCCGGCTCGCCGGCGTAGCCGGTGGGCGGCAGGGCCACGCCCGCGTCTCTGTAGGCCTGGTTGAGCCGCTGCACCGCGCCGTGGCAGAGGATGGGGCCGATCGCGGGGTCGAGGCCGGCCAGCAGGCGCTGGGCCTTGCCGAGGGCGTAGCCGAGCAGCAGGCTGGCCCGGCCGGCGGCCTGGTTGGCGCGCCACCAGGCGTTGATCGCGGCGAAGGTGGCCGCCTGGGGCTCCCAGCTGTAGATCGGCAGCGCGAAGGTGGCCTCGGTGACGAAGGTGTGGCAGCGTACGGGCTCGAAGGGGGCGCAGGTGGAGTCGGGCTCGGTCTTGTAGTCGCCCGAGATGACCCAGACCTCGCCGGCGCGAGCGACCCGCACCTGGGCCGAGCCGAGGATATGGCCGGCCGGGTGGAGCGAGAGCTCGACGTCGTTGACGCGCAGGGCCTCGCCGTAGGGGAGGGTCTGGATGGCGGCGTCGGGGCCGAGGCGCAGGCGCAGGGCCCCCGCGCCCGCGGCGCTGCCGAGGTAGGCGCGCGAGCCCCAGCGGGCGTGGTCGCTATGGGCGTGGGTGATCACGGCCCGGGGGACAGGGGCCCACGGGTCTATGTAGAAGTCGCCGGGGGCACAGTAGAGGCCGTGCTCGCTGAGCTGGATCAGGGGGTCGTGCATGGGGGTACGATAGCACAAAGCCCCCCGCCGGCACAAAGCCCCCCGCCGGATGACGGGGGGCCTGAGGGGCGTGGGCGATCGTGGGCGAGCCGGCCGAGGCGTGAGCCGGCCCGCCCGAGCGCGAGCCTAGTAGC
>DAOLDO010000326.1:0-7071 GCA_035327325.1 Chloroflexaceae bacterium
GGGGTGAGGTCCGGGGCGACCGTCAAGCGCAGCGAGCCCATCTGAAGCCTTGTCTTACGGCGGGGGGCGAGGCTGGGCCGCCCTTACGGGGCGGCGCTCCTGGCGGGGCAGAGCCGCTACACCCCCGGCGCCAGCTGGGCCAGGCGCTCGCGCAGCATGGCCACGCGGGCCGAGTTGCCGAGCTCCTCGCCGCGGACGGCCAGCTGGTGCTTCTTCTGGGCCAGCTCCGCGAGGGTCTCGTAGAACTGGCGCGACTCGCGGCCGCGCATGCGGGCGCCCAGCTGCCGGCGCAGCGAGCAGGCCGTGGCGTACTGCTCGGCGCTGATCATGCCCCGGTCCACCTCCTCGCGCAGGTAGACCGCGATCCAGCGGCGCTCGCGCAGGATGGCCCAGACGACCACGGCGAAGGCCACGCCCCAGCCGATCCAGTCAACCAGCAGCGTGGCGCCGAGGCCGGCCAGGCCGAGGGAGGCGCCGAGGATGACGGCCATGGAGTTGTGCAGGGCGTGGAGGAAGATCGCGACGAACAGGCCGAGGAGCGGGAAGGCCAGCCTGATCCCCGGCCCGCGCCACAGGCGCCCGATCGCGAACCCGGCGCCGATGAAGGCGGTGTAGACGGCGTGGCCCCAGCCGCCGAGGATGACCCGCAGCACGAAGAGGGCGATCATCTCGGCGTAGCCGCCCTCCTGGTAGCCCAGGAAGTAGAGGTAGAGCACGTTCTCGGTGGCGGCGAAGCCGAGGGCGGTGATCGCGCCGTAGACCATACCGTCGAGCACCGAGTCGAACTCGTGGGGGAAGGCGACGAAGATAATCGCCACCGCCAGGCCCTTGAGCACCTCCTCGACGATCGGGGCGAGCAGGGTGGTGCCGGCCAGGTCGGCGGCCTCCTCGCCGACAAGGGCGCCCAGTCCGAGCTGCAGCACCGAGGTCCAGATGATCGCGCCGATGGTGGCCACGAAGGCGCCCCACAGGAAGGCGCCGACGAGGAGCTTCGCGGGCTCCTTCTCGAAGCGGTCGAGCCAGTAGACGATGGCGGCGTAGCCGAAGGCGGGGATGAAGCTGAGCAGGATCGCCAGGATGAAGGCCATGATGGTGTGCGCCTGAGCTAGAAGGGCGGGGACAAGGGCTGGTGCGGCGGGGCCTGGCCTACTCGGGGCCGCGGTTGATGCTGCGCTCGCTGCTGAAGCCGTCGGGGTAGCGGCGGCGCAGCTTCGCGACGTTCTGGGCCATGACCTCGCCCATGCGCAGGCCGAGGGCGTCGCAGGCGAGGGCGGCGTACCAGAGCACGTCGCCCAGCTCCTTGCCGAGCTCGGCCTCGTCGAGGGCGTGGCCGTGGAAGAGGTGCTTCTTCAGGGTGTCGCTGAACTCGCCAGCCTCGCCGGCGAGGCCGAGGGCCGCGTTGAGCAGGCGGTCGGGCTGGGCGCGGCCGGGGGCCTCGGTGCGCAGGGCCAGGCGCTGGTACTCGTCGGCGTCCATCTACCCCTCGATCAGGCGCACGAGCTCGGCGAGCACGGCGCCGTTGGTGCTGATCCCCTCGCCGCCCTCGATCGTGGCCCGGCCGCGCCAGTCGGTGTAGGTGCCGCCGGCCTCGGCCAGGATGGGCAGGAGGGCCGCGGCGTCCCAGACGTTCATAATCGGGTCGAGGGCGGCCTCGGCGCGGCCTGTGGCGACGAGGAGGTGGCCGTAGCAGTCGCCCCAGGTGCGGAACTGGCCCGCGGCCCCCAGGATGCGCCGGAAGGCCTCGCCCTTGCCGTGGGCCTCGTAGCCGTGGGCCACGGTGGCCACCACCAGCCCCTCGCGCAGCGTCGCCGCTCGGGAGACGCGGCAGGGGCGCCCGTTCCAGAAGCAGCCCTGGCCTCGCGCCGCGGCGACGACCTCGCCCAGGGCCGGCATGTTGACCACGCCGACGGCCGGCTCGCCCTCGCGCAGCAGGCCGACCATCACGCCGTAGAGCGGCACGCCCCGTACGAACGAGCGGGTGCCGTCAATCGGGTCGAGGATCCAGCGGTAGGTGGCGCCGCCCTCGCCGCTGAGCCCCTCCTCCTCGCCGAGGATGGCGTGGCCGGGGTAGCGGGCGTTGATGGCGGCCCGCAGGTAGGCCTCGGTCTCGCGGTCGGCCACGGTCACCGGGGACTCGTCGGCCTTCAGGTCTACGGCCACGTCGCCCTGGAAGTGGCGCAGGGTGATCTTGCCGGCCTGCCAGGCGATCGTGTGGGCGAAGTCGAGCAGCTCGCGCAGTTCGTCGGCCATGCTGTGCTCTCAGCGGTGGGCGCCAGCGGGCGGCGCCCCTCGGCCTAGTGTACCACGCCGGCGCCACCGTCGCCGCAGCCGTGCGCGGCCTCGGCACCATAGTGTTTTCTTGACAGCTAGAAGATACTGGGATATGATCGCAAAGGGCCACCCGGCTGTACCCACGTCCTCGCTGAGTGTTTTCTAGCCGGAACACCTGTACCTCGGCCTAACTGTATCCTTCGCCCATGCATTCCCTCACGGAGCGACACTTATGATCAACATCCGTCGCCTTTCTACTATGTCCTCCGCTGAACTCACGCATTTAAAGCGCCGGGCCGAGCTCAATATCGAGGAATCCATGGGCGTCGCCCGCGAGATCATGGGCGGCATCCAGCAGCGCGGCGACGAGGCCCTGATCGAGTATGTGCGTAAGTTCGACTACTCGGGGGCGACCATTGAGGGCCTGAAGGTGACGGAAGAGGAGTTCGCCCAGGCTCGCGCCAGTGTCTCGCCCGAGGTGCGGGCCGCGCTCGAGAAGGCCCACCGGAACATCAGGCGCTTCCACGAGAAGCAGATGCCCGAGGAGCTGTGGTTCACCGAGCTGGATGAGGGCGTGGTGGTGGGCGAGAAGATCACGCCGATCGCCAGCGCCTGCCTGTACGTCCCCCGCGGCAAGGGCTCGTTCCCCTCGGTGATGCTGATGCTCGCCACGCCCGCGCGGGTGGCCGGCGTGCCCAGGGTGATCGTCTGCACGCCCCCCGGCCCCAGCGGCGAGGTGGACGCGGCCTCCCTGGTGGCGGCGGAGCTGTGCGGGATCGGCGAGATCTACAAGCTCGGCGGGGCCCAGGCGATCGCGGCGGTGGCCTTCGGCACGGCGACGGTGCCCAAGGTGGACAAGGTGATCGGGCCCGGCAACACCTACGTGTCGGCGGCCAAGCGGCTGCTGGTGGGCAACATTGACGTGGGGCTGCCCGCCGGGCCGAGCGAGGCGATTGTGCTGGCCGACGAGCACGCCGACCCGCGGGTGGCCGCCCTCGACCTGCTCAACGAGGCCGAGCACGGCCCCGA
Organism: Chloroflexaceae bacterium; assembly: GCA_035327325.1. Lineage (GTDB taxonomy): Bacteria > Chloroflexota > Chloroflexia > Chloroflexales > Chloroflexaceae > CAIWXH01. The sequence goes on from DAOLDO010000326.1 coordinate 3,301, forward strand.
CTCGGCCTCGCTGCTCGTCACCCACAGCGAGACCCTGGCCGCCCAGGTCGCGCAGCTGCTGCCCGCGTACCTCAGCCAGCTGCCCGAGTGGCGCCGGGCCTTCTGCGCGCGGGTGCTCGGCTCGTTCGGCGGCATCGTGATCACGCCCGACCTCGAAGCCTCGATCGCGTTCGTGAACGAGTACGCCCCCGAGCACCTGCAGATCCTGGTCAACGAGCCCTTCGGCGTGCTCGGGCGGATTAAGAACGCGGGCGAGATCCTGCTCGGCCCCTACGCCTCGATCGCCACCAGCAACTACTGCCTGGGCCTCAACGCCATCCTGCCGACCGGCGGCTTCGCCCGCTCCTACTCGTCGGTCTCGGTCTTCGATTTCCTGAAGCGCTCGGGCGTGGGCTACATGACCAGGCGCGGCATGGCCGCTCTGGGCGAGACGACCGCGCTCCTGGCCGACTACGAGGGCTTCCCCGCCCACGCCATGGCGATCCGCAAGCGCGCCGAGATCCTGGGCCAGCCGAAGGCCGAGCCGTGACCCCCCGCTCGCTGGAGGAGATCCAGGCTCTGCAATTTCACGACCTCGCGGTGGCGAACGAGGCCCTGCGCGAGTTCTTCGGCGCCTACCTGCCCTTCGGCATCGAGTCCCTCCAGATCAGGCCCCTCGCCGTCTCGCTGAACTCGATCAACGGCTTCCTCACCGCCGACGACGGCCGCCGGCTGTTCTTCAAGACACACGTCGAGTCGCAGGGGGTGCTGGACGAGTACTACAACGCCGCCGTGCTCGCCGAGGCCGGCTACGCCGTGATCCAGCCCATCTACGCCGTGGCCGAGCGCGACCGCCAGGTGCTGGTCTACGAGGTGGTCGAACTGCCCTCCCTGTTCGACGTGGCCCACGCGATCGAGCGGGGCGAACGCGGCGGCGCCGAGGCCGTGGTCGCCGCCCAGGAGCGCTCGGACGCCGAGCTGTTCGCGATCTACCTGCGCACGCTGACCGAGATCACGGCCGAGCAAAACGCCCGGGCCCCCGTCCACCAGCTCTTCGCCCACAGGCTCACCGGCGGGCGCTTCGCTCAGTTCTACCAGGGGCGGCCCTTCGCGCTGCCCGGCGCCACGCTTGGCTTCGCGGAGCTCGCAGGCATGCGCTGGCGGATCAACGGGCGCGCGTTCGCCGAGACCCTGGGCGAGATCATCGGGCGGGCCGCCGAGCTGCTCGATCCCGCGACCCCCACGGTCGCCGTCGTGGGCCACGGCGACGCGCATAACGGCAACCTGTTCTTCGACGAGGGCGAGGGGCGCCTGATCTACTTCGACCCGGCCTTCGCGGGCACCCACTCGCCCTTCCTCGACCTGGCCAAGCCCCTGTTCCACAACGTCTTCGCCCGCTGGATGTACTTCCCCGGCGAGGTGGCGGCGGGGCTCACGCTGCGCTGCGAGCTGCGGGGCGACACGATCGCGGTGGAGCACGACTTCGCGCCGTCGGCGCTGCGCGTGGGCCTGCTGCGCTCGAAGCTCGGGCTGGTGCTCGGGCCCCTCGTGCGCGAGCTCGGGGCGCGCGCCATGCTCTCGCCCGACTGGCGGGCGCAGCTCAAGGCGGCGCTCTTCTGCTGCCCATTCCTGACCATGAACCTCGGCGACCGGGGCCGCTTCCCGCCCGAGGTCGGGCTGCTCGGCCTCTGCATGGCCGTGGAGCTGGGCGGCACCCTCGCGGGCGGCGAGGCTGGCCTGTTCGAGGCCGAGCTTGACCGGGCCCTCGCCTCGTGAGCGCTGCCCGAGGAGGCTCATCCCTGATGCAGCCCAGCCCGATGACCAAGGAGCTGCCCGCCGACCTGCGCGAGCGGCTCAGTCTGCTGATCTTCGACCTCGACGGGGTGATCACGAGCGAGCGGCGCTACTGGGAGGCGACCAAGGCCACGACGGTCCAGCTGCTTGAGTCGGAGGCGTACCTCGGGCTGGCCGGCTACTTTGACCTCGGCGCGCCCGGCTCGACCGACCTGGCGGCCCTGGAGGCGGCGATCCACGACCTGAAGGGCCGCGGGATCAACTCAAACTGGGACAAAACCTTTCTCATGGCGGGCCTGCACCTGGTGGGCGTGCTGCGGCGCCGGCTCGAGGCCGACGACGCCCCCGCGATCCGCGCTGCCGTGGGCGACGGCGCGGCACCGCTGGCCGGGCGGCTGCGCGCCCTCGGCGGGGCGCTGGGCGGGCGCCCGTGCCGCTCGGACGTGGGCGCCGCAGCTCTGGAGGAGTTTCTGGCCACGAACGCGGCCCTGCGGGGCGCGGCGCTGCTCGACGCGCTCCGGCCCTTCGCGGCGCGGCAGCCGGGCGGCGAGCTGCTCCCGCTCGAGCACAAGGGCGCGCTGTGGCAGCTCTGCTACGAGCTCTTCCAGGGCTTCTACACGGGCGAGCTGGCGCACCCCGCCTTCGCGGCGGGGCCGGGCGGCGAGGAGACGGTGCTGCCCGCCGAGGCGATCGCGGCGGCCCTGGGGTCCCTGGCGGCCTCGGGGCGCTACACGCTGGGCGTCGCCACGGGGCGCCCGCTGGACGAGGTGATCGGCCCGCTGGAGCGCGCCGGGCTGCTGCGCCTCTTCGACCCGGGGCGCATCGTCACGATTGACGACGTGTTCGCCGCCGAGGCGGGCCTGGCCGGCGCCTTCCTCGGCAAGCCCCACCCCTTCTCGGTGCTCAAGGCGATCGACCCCGGGGCGAGCGCGGGGGCGCTGCTCGAGCGGGCGGACGCCCCGGGAGCGCACCGCCACGTCGCCTACGTCGGCGACTCGCCCAGCGACGTCGTGGCCGCCAGGCGGGCGGGCTGCACGAGCGTCGCCGTGCTGACCGGGGCGCGACGGGGGGAGCAGGATGCGGCGGCGGCGGAGCTGGCGGGGCTGGGCTGCGACGCCGTGATTGACAGCGTGCTCGAGCTCCCGGCGCTGCTCGGCTGCGGGTAGGCGGGCCGGCTGCCGCGGGCCGCGTGCCCTCTGCTACAATAGGGGCATCCACCAGCAGAAGGAGGAGCGCACCCATGACCGAGACGGTGGACCTGCTGCTCACTGGCGGCACGGTGGTGACCATGGACGCCGGCTGGACGGTCGTGCCCGACGGGGCCGTGGCGGTCAGGGGTCGCCAGATCGTCGCCGTCGGCCCCGCCGCCGAGCTGGCCGACCGCTACAGCGCGCGCGAGACGGTTGACTGCGCGGGCTGCGCGGTCATCCCCGGCCTGATCAACGGCCACGCCCACGTCCCCATGAGCCTGCTGCGCGGCATGGTCGCCGACCAGCAGCTCGACGTCTGGCTGTTCGGCTACATGTTCCCGGTCGAGAGCCAGTTCGTGGACGCCGAGTTCTGCTACGTCGGCACCCTGCTCTCGTGCGCCGAGATGATGCGCGGCGGTACGACGACCTTTGTGGACATGTACTACTTCGAGGAGGAGGTGGCCCGCGCCGCCGACGAGGCCGGCATGCGCGCGATCTGCGGGCAGACGGTGATGCGCCTGCCCACCCCCGACGCCGCCTCGTTCGACGAGGGCCTCGAGCGCTCGCGGCGCTTCATCGAGCAGTGGGTTGACCACGAGCGCGTCGTGCCCACGGTGGCGCCCCACGCCCCCTACACCTGCACCGACCGCATCTACCAGGAGGCCGCGGCCCTCTGCCGGCGCTTCGGCGTGCCCCTGGTGACCCACCTCTCCGAGACGGCCCGCGAGGTGGACGAGAGCATCAGGGAGCGCGCGGTGACCCCGATCCGCTACGCCAAGCGCGTCGGCGCCTTCGACGTGCCCTGCAT
>DAOLDO010000327.1:0-7052 GCA_035327325.1 Chloroflexaceae bacterium
CGGCGACGACGTTGACGAACGAGGCGGTGCCGTGGGTGGCGGCGGCCTCGCCCCGGCGCCGGCAGTCGTAGCCGAAGAGGCCGGCCTGCTGGTCGGCGATCATGGCGGTGACGGGGGCGGCGGCGCCGCCCAGGTTGAGCTGGCCGAACTGGTGCAAGGTCGGGCGGGGGGCGGGGAGGGCGGCGCGCGGGATGGCGAGGAAGTTCACCCACTCGTCCCAGAGGGCGCGGCGGCGCGGGTCGAACACCGTCATGGCCTGGAGCAGCGAGTAGTCGAGGGCGTGCTCGGCAGGTTGACCGAGAGCGCGCACGAGCCAGCCGGCGGCGAGGGAGACCAGCAGGCGCCCGGACTCGGCGGCATGGCGGAAGGGCTCGTCGTGGCGCATGCGCCAGGCCATGTGCATGGCCGAGCTGTAGGCCCCGGGGAACTGCCCCAGGCGGGCCCGGCGCTCGTCGCCGTGGGCCCAGCTGCCGGCCTCCTCGACCAGGGGGGCGGTGCGCAGGTCCTGCCAGGTGATCGCGTTGCCGATCGGGCGGCCGCTGCGCCGGTCCCAGGCGAAGGTGGTGTCGCGCTGCGAGGTGATGCCGCAGGCGGCCACGGCGCGCGGGTCGCAGCGGGCGCGGGCGAGGGCCTCGGCGATAGCCTCGCGGACGCTGCGGGCGACGGCGGCGGGGCGCTGCTCGACCCAGCCGGGGCGGGGGTAGATGCGGGCCAGGGGCCTGTAGCCGTAGCCGCGGACGCGCCCGCCCTCGTCGATCAGGACGGCGCGGCTGCCGCTGCCGCCCTGGTCGATCCCCAGCATCAGTCTCTCGGCCACGGTGCCCCCCTGTCCGCTCGCGAATCCGCGCGCCATTATACCGCGCCCGCCCGCCACCCGCCGCCGGTCGCGGCCGCCCGCGTCATGCCCAGGATGACAGCTTTGTAATGTGAACGCGGACGAGACTTAACAGAGATGTGCTACTATCGGCTCAGCGCCCACGCAGACCTTAAGAGCCCCAGGCCGCGAGGCCACCCGGCACCCCGCGGCTGCCCTCCGCCGTAGCGGGGCGTGTTGCGATCAGAGGGCCCGCCGCGCCCAACCGTGTGTCTCAACGACGAGACGAAGAGGAACCTATGCCCACACCCAGCAGCGGGCGCGCCGGAGCGCGCCTCGTGTCCGCCGCCCTGATCCTGCTCGCCATGGTCGTGTCGCTCGTCGGGCCGGCCCCGGCCCGGGTGCTGGCCGTCTCGCCCAACCTCGTGATCAGTCAGGTCTACGGCGGCGGCGGCAACAGCGGCGCGTCGTACTCGCACGACTTCGTCGAGCTGTTCAACCGGGGCTCCAGCGCCGTGAGCCTTGGCAGCCTGTCGATCCAGTATGCCAGCGCCGCCGGCACGGGCAACTTCGGCGCGAGCAACACCCAGCTCACCGAGCTGCCGAATGTGACGCTCCAGCCCGGCCAGTACTACCTGATCCAGCAGGCGTCGAACGCCGCCGTCGGCTCCCCGCTGCCCACCCCCGACCTGGTCGACCCGACCCCGATCGCCATGGCCGTTGGCGCGGGCAAGGTCGCCCTGGTAACCGGCACGAGTTCCCTCGCCTGCAACGGCGGCTCGGCGCCCTGCTCGGCCGCGCAGCTGGCCCGGATCATCGACCTGGTAGGCTACGGCAACGCAAACTTCTTCGAGGGCGCCGCGGCCGCGCCCACGCTCACCAGCTCGACGGCGGCCTTCCGCGCCGCCGGCGGCTGTACCGACACCGACAACAACAGCGCCGACTTCAGCAGCGACACACCGGCCCCGCGCAACACGGCCTCGCCTCTCAACCCGTGCGGCGGCGACGCGGCCCCCAGCGTGACGGCTGTGGATCCGGCCGACGGCGCCACGGGCGTCCCCGCCGGCACAAACATCAGCGTCACCTTCAGCGAGCCGGTGAGCGCCCCCGCCGGCGCCTTCGGCCTGAGCTGCGGCGGCAACGCCGTGGCCTTCGCCCTCTCCGGCGGCCCGACCACCTTCACCCTCGACCCCGCGGCGGACCTGCCCAGCGGCGCGACCTGCACGCTCACCATTGACAACACCCAGGTGAGCGACCAGGACACGGACGACCCGCCCGACACCATGGCGGCCGCCTTCAGCAGCAGCTTCACAGTCGTCGCCAGTCCCACGACCGTGCGCATCCACCAGATCCAGGGCAGCGGCCCCGCCGTGACCGGCCCCGGCCCCTTCACCGTCGAGGCGATCGTGGTGGGCGACTACCAGACCCAGGGCGCGGGCCAGCTGCGCGGCTTCTTCCTGCAGGAGGAGGACGCCGACGCCGACGCCGACCCCGCCACCTCCGAGGGCATCTTCGTCTTCTGTAGCGGCTGCCCCGTGGACGTCTCGGTGGGCGACAAGGTGCGCGTCACCGGGGCCGCCTCCGAGTTCTTCGGCATGAGCCAGCTGACGGCCGACACCGCCGGCAGCGTCAGCGTGCTGAGCTCGGGCAACGAGCTGCCCACCCCTGCCTCGCTCGCGCTGCCCGTGCCCGGCGTGCCCAGCGGCGACCTGGCCGCGGCCACGGCGGCGATCAACGCCTACTACGAGCAGTTCGAGGGCATGCTGGTCACCTTCCCCGCCACCCTGTCGGTGAGCGAGTACTTCGAGCTGGCCCGCTACGGCCAGGTAATCCTGACCGAGGGCGGGCGCCCGCACACCTTCACCGCGGTCAACACGCCCAGCGCCGCCGGCCTGATTGACCACCAGATCGATCTGGCCCGCCGCAAGGTCATCCTCGACGACGCCGACAACCGCCAGAACCGCCCGGTTGACACGCCCAACACGCCCTACTACCACCCGGTGCCGGGCCTCAGCACGGAAAACTACTTCCGCGGCGGCGACACAATCACCGACCTCACAGGCGTGCTCCACTGGTCGTTCGCCGGCCAGGCGGGCACCGACGCCTGGCGCATCAGGCCGGTCACCGAGGCTTTCGAATACAAGTTCAGCCCGGTCAACCCGCGCCCGGACCGGCCCGAGGTCCCGGGCCGTCTGCAGGTGGCCAGCTTCAACGTCCTCAACTACTTCCTCACCGTAGACACCACCGCCTCGAACGACGTCGGCACGTGCGGCCCCTCGGGCACCCAGGACTGCCGCGGCGCCGACAGCGCGCAGGAGCTCCAGCGTCAGCGCGACAAGCTCACCAAGGCCCTGCTCGGCCTCGACGCGGACGTGCTCGGCCTGATGGAGATGGAGAACACTCCCGGGGTCACGCCGTCGCTACAGATCGTGGAAGACCTGAACCAGGCTCTTGGTGCCGACATCTACGCCTATATCAACACCGGCGTGATCGGCACCGACGCGATCAGGCTCGGCATCATCTATAAGCAGACCACGGTGAGCCCGGTCGGCGATCACGCCATCCTCGACAGCTCGGTTGACCCGCGCTTCGTGGACACTCGCAACCGCCCGGCCCTGGCCCAGAGCTTCGAGGAGCTCGGCACGGGCGCCCGCTTCACGGTGGTGGTGAACCACCTCAAGAGCAAGGGCTCGGGCTGCGGCGCCGGCGACGACGACACCACCACCGGCCAGGGCAACTGCAACGGCACCCGCACCCTGGCGGCCCAGGCCCTCGCCGACTGGCTGATGACCGACCCCACCGGCAGCGGCGACCCCGACGTGCTGATCATCGGCGACCTGAACGCCTACGCCAAGGAGGACCCGATCGTCGCGCTGCAGAGCGCCGGCTACACCGACCTGGTCGCCAAGTTCGGCGGCCCGGGCGCCTACGGCTACGTCTTCGACGGCCAGCTCGGCTACCTCGACCACGCCCTGTCCAACCCCAGCCTGACGCCGCAGGTGGCCGGGGTCGCCGAGTGGCACATCAACGCCGACGAGATCCCGCTCTTCGACTACAACGACGATGTGCGCGACGCGGGCGAGGCCGCCTTCGAGAAGGAGTCCGACAGCCTGCCCCTCTACGAAAAGAACGCGTTCCGCACCTCGGACCACGACCCTGTGATCATCGGCCTGGACCTCAACGTCGCGCCCACCGTAGACGCCGGCGGCCCGTACAGCGTGGTCGAGGGCGGCAGCGTAACCCTCAGCGCGACCGCGAGCGACGATACCTACGCCACCAGCCTCCAGTACGCCTGGGACCTGGACAACGACGGGACGTTCGAGACCGCCGGCCAGAGCGTGACCTTCTCGGCCGCCGGGATCGAGGCCCCCGCCACCAGAACGGTCGCGGTGCGGGTCACGGACGAGCTTGGCCTGTCCGCCACCGCGACGACCAGCGTCAACGTCGTCTATAACTTCAGCGGCTTCTTCGCGCCGATCGCCAACCTGCCGGTCGTCAACACGGTGAATGCCGGCCGCGCCATCCCCGTCAAGTTCAGCCTCGGCGGGGACCAGGGGCTGGCGATCTTCAAACCCGACTACCCGCAGGCCAGGGGCATCGCCTGCGACGGCTCGCCGTCCGACGAGGTTGATGTGACCGTCAGCGCCGGCGGCAGTAGCCTCCAGTACGACCCGGCGACGGACACCTACACCTACGTCTGGAAGACCGAGCGAACCTGGGCGGGGAGCTGCCGCCAGCTCGTCGTCAAGCTGAACGACGGCACCGAGCACGTGGCCAACTTCAGGTTCCGGTGAAAGCGCCCTGACTGGTGGCGTGGTGTATCTGCCCCGCCACCCCGAGTGCCTCGCGAGAGAGGGCCGCCTGCGGCCCTCTCTCGCTCTCCCGCGCCAGGGACGCGCCCCCTGCTCGCTCAGGCCGAGCCCAGGGCGGCCAGCCGGCCGGCGGCCGGCCCGACCAGCTCGGGCCTGTGCCGCGCGAACCAGGCCAGCTCGTCGCGCAGCGTCTCGCGCAGGGGCCGGAAGGTCGCCCCGAGCTCGCGGGCGCCCTTGGCCGACGAGGTCGGGTGGGGCTCGCGCAGGGTCCTGATGCCCTCCACCGGCATCGTCGCGGGCTGCCCCGACAGCCGGCTGAGCGCCTCGGAGGCGTAGGCCGCGGCGAGGACAACGCCGTAGGGCACGCTCAGGCGCGGCGCCGGCACGCCGCTCAGCTCCTCGAGCAGGGCGAAGAGCTGGTCGAAGCGCACCGGCGTATCGGCGCTCACCAGATAGCGCTCGCCGCCGCGCCCGCGCTCGGCGGCGGCCAGCATGGCCCGCGCGACGTCGCGCGCATCGGTCGCCGCGCCGTAGCCGGGGAAGCTCACGGGCAGGCGCCGGTTCAGATAGTCGAGGATCAGCCGGCCGCTGCTCGTGGGCGCCCGGTCGCCCGGGCCGAACATCCAGCCGGGCTGGATGAGCACGACCGGGAGGCGACTCTCGGCCAGGAAGGCGTCAACGGCCCGCTCGGCCAGGAGCTTGCTGCGGAAGTACAGGTTGCGGTGGACCATCGCGTCGGGCGGGGTGGTCTCGTCGGCGGGGGCGCCGCCCGGGGCCTTGCCGAGCACGCCGCTCGAGCTGGCATAGACCACCTTGCCCACCCCGGCCGCCTCGGCGGCGCGCAGCAGGGCCGCCGTCCCATCCACGTTGATCGCCTTAAGCTTTGCCCAGTGGTCGCCCGGCTGGTAGTACTCGCGGAAGTAGGCAGCGGCGTGGAACAGGACCTCGTGCCCCCCCAGCGCCGGGGCGAAGCCGCCGACCTGCTCCATGTCGCCCTCGACCAGGCTGACGCCCTGGGCGGCCAGGTGGCCGGCCTTCGCCTTCGAGCGGACCATGGCGGTGACGCTGTGGCCCGCGGCGAGCAGGGCCTCGACCAGGCTGCCGCCGAGCAGCCCCGTGGCGCCGGTGACGAACGCGCGCATAGTGGTTCCTCTCTTGCGGCGCCGCGCGCCGCGTGGTATCCTGCGGAAAACGTGAGTGAGCGCTCACAATTCATAATATGAGCTTTAGCTCACGTTGTCAAGGACGAAGCGCCATTGGACGACGAGACCTCGCCCATGCGGCGCAGCCCGCGCCAGGCCAGGGGGCGACAGCGGGTGGCCCTGCTGCTCGACGCCGCCGAGGAGCTGTTCGGCGAGCTGGGCTACGAGGCGGCCACAACCAACCAGATCGCGGCGCGGGCCGGCGTGCCGATCGGCTCGCTCTACCAGTACTTCCCCAACAAAGAGGCGATCGTCGCCGCCGTGGCCGCCCGCTACAGGGAGGCCGCGGGCGCCGCCCTCGACGCCGCCGTCGGCCCCGAGACGGCGGCGCTCCCGCCCGCCGAGCTGGCCGCCCGGCTCCTCGACGCCATGGTCGGCTTCGGCACGGCGCGCATGGGCTTCACCAGGACCGTGCTCCAGGCCGGGGCCAGCCCGCACCTCGCCGGGGTGGCCGGCGCCCTCATGGACACGGCGGCCGCCCGGCTCGAGGCAGCCCTGGCCGCCCGCCGGCCCGCGCTGCCCGCCGACCAGCGCCCCCTCGCCGCCAGGGTGGCGATGACGGCGGTGATGGCCCTGCTCACCCTCGTCACCGCCGAGAAGGCCCGCGGCGAGACCCACGTGAAGGCCCTGCTCGGCGAGGCCCACCAGCTGCTGGCCGCCTACCTCGCCGCCGTGGACGCCAGGGCCGCGAGCGGCCAGTCGCCCCTCAACTGATGGTACAATGGGGCGAGCAAACCCGGCGTTTCTCAGAGGGACCACACTCAGCCCTATGCCCATCGGCTACCAGGAGCAGGCACAGCTCGCGTGCCCCACATGCGGCGCCGACTTCGAGGCGCCGGTCTGGCTGATCCTCGACGCCCAGGAGGACCCCGCGGCCGTCGAGGAGCTGCTGCGCGAAGAGCTCAACCTGGTGCGCTGCCCCGCCTGCGGCGCCTCGGGCCCCGCCGGCGCCCCCCTGCTCTTCCACGACGCCCTGGCCCGCCGCGTGATCTTCGCCCCCGCCCCCGGCGCGGCCGAGCACGAGTGGCGCGACCAGGCCCGCGACCTCCACGCCGTCCTCGTCGGCTCCATCCCCGAGGAGCAGCGCCGCCCCTACCTCGCCGACGTGGACATCGCCCAGGACCTCGCCGGCGTCGCCCACCTGCTGCGCCGCCGCGCCGGCCGCAGAAGGCCAGAAGGCCAGGAGAGCGCCGCGGACGTCGGCGGCCAGCCCGCCCCGACAGG
>DAOLDO010000328.1:0-7048 GCA_035327325.1 Chloroflexaceae bacterium
GTGGGGCCGGAAGCGGGCGCGGTCCATGCGCCGGAAGAGGTGGGCCAGCTGCGACTCGGTGCCGCCGACGACCCAGGTGTTGATCAGGTAGAGCACGTCGGTCGGCCGGGTCACGGCGTCGCCCTCCCCGTCGCAACCTCGGGCCCAACGGCACCCCCGCCCGCGCTGCGGGCGGGCGAGGGCGCCGTGGCCGGATCCTCGCGCTTCCCCCTCGCGAGGATCTCGGGCAGCAGGTGGACGCAGGCCACCAGCAGGTAGGCGAAGTTGATGTAGTGCCAGTTGCCCGAGGCGCCGAAGATCGACCAGGTGGCGAGGGCGGCCACGCAGGTGGCGATCAGGGCGCACGAGCGGTCGTCGCGGGTGCGCGCCCAGAGGGCCGCCGCCCGCAGGTAGCCCAAGGCGGCCAGGCCGACGAAGAAAGCCAGGCCGACCAGGCCGAGGTCAGCGCCGACCTCCAGGTACATGTTGTGCACCGGGAAGGGCCGGCGGCGGTAAAGCTCCTGCATCAGGAAAAAGGGCGTGTTGCCGATGCCCACCCCGAACACCGGGTGGTCGGCGATGATCGCGATCGCCGCGGCCCGCATCTCGGCCCGACCACCGTCGTCGTCCACCACGAACGCGACGTTGCTGGTGTTGCTCAGCTCGCGCACGAAGGCCCAGCGCTGGGCCAGCTGGCCCCCGTAGATCGACAGGCCGAGGGCGAGCACCACCAGCATCAGGGCCAGGCTGCGCAGGCGCCGGTCGAGGCTGCGCGTGCTGAAGCAGGCCCAGAGCACCGCCACGATCACCAGCACCGCGGCGGCCGTGCGCGAGACGGTGGCGAGGGCGGTGAGGCTGAGCAGCACGGTGCCGGCCAGGCCGAGCCAGCGCCAGAGCCCGCGCCCGAAGAAGCAGAAGAAGAGCGCCCAGGGGAAGGCCCGCATCAGGGCGAAGGCGAAGGCGTTGATGCTGTCGAGGTTGCCGCTGAGGCGCGTCACCGCGCCGCTCGTCGTCGCCGCGCCCTGGCCGGTCCACGCGGTGCTGGCCTGCCAGACCCCGCCCACCAGCATGAACTTCGCGACGAAGACCAGGTCGTCGGCGCTCCTGATCGCCCGGCTGACCACGACGTAGAGCGCCACGCCCTTGAGCAGGGTCTCCAGCGAGTCGGTGCCCCTGTGCCACTCCGGGGCCACGGCGAGCGAGAGGGCCGCGGTGACCAGCATGCCGAGCAGGAGCAGGTCGGCGACGCGCAGGCGCAGCCAGTGGCGCATGAGCTGGCGATCGCCGAGCAGCAGGTTGGCGTAGGCCAGGCAGGTGAAGGCGAAGAAGATCACGTAGAGCCGCTGGAAGATCGAGGCCTCGAGCACCTGCGAGAGACCGCCGGTCATCACCAGGGCCGCGCAGAGGCCCACGCCGACCAGGGGCCGGCGCATGATCAGCAGCAGGGCCACCACGCCGGCCAGGGCCAGGGCGACCATCGGCGCAAGCTCGGCGCGCAGCCCGATCGCGGCCGCGAGGCCGAGGGCGGCGAGGGCCAGGCCGCCGCCGACCAGCAGGCGCTCGTTGCGCAGCAGCGCGCTCATCGGCTACACCCCCGCCCCGGCGCCCGGCAGGCGCCGGCGCACGTAGCCGAACGACATCGCCCACGGCTCGCTCAGGGCCGCCTCGGGGGCCAGGCGCCATGCCTCGCCGAACAGCTCGCGGGCCCGCCCCAGCTGGCCCCGGGCCAGCCGCCGCACCGCCCGCCGCGCGTAGAAGCGGGCCGTGTAGCGCCGGGCCTCGCGGGCCTCGGCGGCGGAGACAAGGCCGGGCCAGTAGCGCTGCGAGGCCCGCAGCCGCTCGCGCATGAAGAAGTCGCCGCTGGTGACCGTCTTGGATGCCTCGTGGTAGCGGAAGCGCACCAGGGGCTGCGGGAGGTAGACCACGGGCGCGTGGCGCAGCACCCGGCAGAACAGGTCGTAGTCCATCGAGTTCCACAGGCCGATGTCGAGGCCGCCCGCCGCCTCGTAGGCCGCTCGGGGATAGTAGAGGGCCGGCTGCTGGTAGTAGGCCGCCCCCGTCCAGTACTTGACCAGGTTCTCGTGGGTCAGGCCCCGCTGACGCAGGCGCGGCTCGCCCTTTACGCCGGCGCCGAAGCGGATCACCTCGCCCGCGATCGCGGCCCCGGGGTTGGCCCTGGCGGCGGCGCCGAGGGCGGCCAGGGCCCCGGGCAGCAGCAGGTCGTCGGAGTTCAGCCAGTTGATCAGCTCGCCCGTGGCCCGCGCGAAGCCCTTGGCGATCGCGTCGCTCTGGCCCCGATCCTTCTCGACCACCCAGTAGCTCAGGCAGGGCGCGTAGCGCTCGACGATCGCGGGCGACTCGTCGCTCGAGCCGCCGTCAATGACCATGTACTCCAGGTTGGGGTAGCCCTGGAGCAGCACCGAGCGGATCGTCTCCTCGAGGTAGGCGCCCTGGTTGAACGAGGGCGTGACCACGGTGATGCGGGGCCAGTCGCCAGGCCCGCCCTGGGGCGGCGCAATCGTCCCCTCGACCATCCAGGGCCAGCCCGCCTTCCCCGCCGGCGGGGGCGGAAGCTGGGCGGCGTTCACACGCTGCATCGGGCGCTCCTACAGACAATCCGAGGTGTGAGTCGCTCGCGGCGCTCGCTGGGTGAGGTATGACTCGGCCACGACCTGGGCTAGCTCCCGTCCGACACGATCGACACAGAGGCGGTCATATTCCAGCGCAGGCGCTCGTCCCAGGTCTCGGGGATGACCACCACCGAGTAGACCGTGCCGACGTTCTTGTCGCTGCGACCGCGGGCCTCGATGCTCTGGACGCGGCCACGCAGCTCGAGGCCGGGCAGGGCGAAGAACTGGATGATCGCGGTGTCGCCCTCGCGGATATGGACCACATTCAGCTCGTTGAGGTCCTCGATCAGCACCTGCCAGGTGCCGAGGCTGGCCAGGGTGAGCACGGGGGCGCGGGCCTCGACCACCTTGCCGACGGCGAGGTCGAGGGCGGCGACGGTGCCGGCCACGGGCGCCCGCAGGGTGGCCTGCTCGAGGTTCAGCTCGGTCTGCTTGAGGCCCACCTCGGCGCGCACCACCTTGGCCTCGGCGATCGCCAGGTCGGTGGTGGCCGGGTCGGCGGTGAGGCGCTCGATGGCGGCCTGGGCCTCGGCCACCTGAGCCTCGGCCTCGCCGAGGGTGCCGGCCCGCTGGTCGCCGCTGAGCGAGGCGACGCGGGCCCTGGCGTCGGCCACGGCCGCCTGGGCGCCCGCCACGGCATCGGGGTCGGGGCCGCGCAGCTGCAGGGCCAGCCGGCTCTCGGCCTCGCGCACGCGGGCCTCGGCGGCCTCGATCAGGTTCTGCTCCTGCTGGCGCGCCGTCTCGGCCTCGACCAGGGCCTGGGCCAGCCGCGACTCGGCGTTCTCGACCTCGCGCAGGGCGTTGTCCTCGCGCTCCTTGTCGAGCAGGGGCACACTGTCGCCGAAGCGGCTCTTGTTCTCCCACTGGATGCGGCTGTAGCGGTCCTGGGCGGTGCGCACGTCGTTGGCGGCCTCGGTGAGCCGGGCCTCGGCGACGGTCTTCTCGGCCGAGGCCCGGTCGCGGGTCTGCTGCAGGGCGGCCTGGTTGGCCTCCAGCTGGGAGCGGGTCACGGCGACCGCCTCGGGCTTCTGGCCCTCGAGCAGGGCGGCCAGGGCGGCCTCGCGCGCCGCGAGGGCCTTGCGGGCGGCCTCGAGGTCGTCGGCGGTGACCTGGCCGCTCACCTCCTGCAGGTTGGCGCGGGCGCGCTCGAGGCGGGCCTGGGCCTGGGCTAGCTCGGCGGGCGGCACGCCGGCGAGCAGGGCCTCGTAGTCGGCCTTGGCCTGGGTGAGGGCGGCCGTCGCGCTCTCGACCTCGAGGGCCAGGTAGCGCGTGTCGAGGCGGGCGACCGGCTCGCCGGCCCCCACCTCCTCGCCGAGGTCAACCAGGATCTCGGCCACCGGGCCGCCGCGCTCGAAGCCGAGGTCGAGGCTGTAGGCGGGCACGGCCCGGCCGGGCACCACCAGGCGCCCGTTCTCGATGCGCGGCAGATTGCCGGGCGCGGCGGGGCCTGTGGGCGCCACGGCGGCCGCCGTGGCCGCGCCGGGCGCGGCGGTGGGCGCGGCCAGGTCCTCCACGGGCGCGCTGCACGCGGCCAGGGCCAGGGAGGTCACCAGGGCCAGCCCCAGGGCGGCCCGATTGCGGCGGGTCGTCATGTCATCTCCCTCGTCTGCGGGCCTCGCCCGGGGGGCTACTCGTTGGCGCCGTCGGCGGCCGCCGGCCGGCGCAGGCGCCGCCAGAGGGCGCCGTGGCCGCGCTCGTCGTAGCCATAGCCGGTGAGGCCCGGGGGCGCCCGGTTCAGCAGCACCCCGAGCATCAGCGTGCCCGAGCGGGCCAGCAGCTCGGCGGCGCGCCTGAGCTGGTCGGCCCTGGTCGAGCCGGCCCTGGTGACCACCACCGTCGCGTCGGCCAGGCGCGCCAGGAGCGAGGCGTCCACCACGGCCAGGGCGGCGGGGCTGTCAATCAGCACCACGTCGGCCTGGGCCTCGAGGGCCTCGAGCAGGGCCAGGAACTGCGGCGTCCCGATCAGGCGGGCCGGGTTGGCGATCAGGGGGCCGCTGGGCATCAGGAGCAGATTCTCGACCCCCGAGGAGACCAGGTGGTTGCCCTCGGCTAGGCCCTCGCCCTCGGGGCGCTGCAGCGCCGTGGTGACGCCCCGCTGGTTGGTGCGCCGGAAAAAGCGGTGCAGCGTCGGGCGGCGCAGGTCCATGTCCACCAGCACCACGCGCTTGCCCGACTGGGCCAGGGCCACGCCGAGGTTGGCGACGTTGGTGCTCTTGCCCTCGCCGGGCATCGCGCTGGAGACCAGGATGGAGCTGATCGGGCGCTCGGCCTCGACGAAGCCCAGGTGGGCGATGAACATGCGGAAGGCCTCGGCCGTGGGCGAGGCGGGGTCGCTGAGGGTGACCAGGCGCCTGGCCGGGTCGGCGCCCCTGATGCGGGCGATCGCCCCGAGGGTGGGCAGGCCCGTGGCCTCCTCGACCATCTTCGGGCCGCGCACCGTCTCGTCGAGGTGCTCGATCAGCAGGGCGATGCCGAGGCCCACGAGGGCCGCCACCAGGGCCGCGTAGAGCACCATCAGCGGCAGCGGCAGGCCGGCGGGCATGCTGCGCGGCAGGGCGGGCTCGATCACCTTGAGCGCGTCGCCCCGGAAGGTGGTCACGATCTGGTTGCCCAGCAGCTCCTGCTCGCGCAGGTTCAGCACGCGCACGATCTCGTTCGCGATCGCCGCGGCCCGCTCGGGGCTCTCGTCGCGCACCGTCACCTCGATCAGCAGCGTGTTCGGCGTCACCGTGACCGTGGTCAGGCTGTTCAGGGTGGCCGGGCCGTAGGGCAGGCCCAGGGTGGTGACCACCTCCTGGAGCACCGGGCGCGACACCAGCAGCTCGGCGTAGGTGCCGAGCAGCCGCTCGGTGGTGCGCAGGTCGGTGTCGGAGTACTGGCTGTAGACGGCCACCCGCGGGGCGTTCACCAGCAGGGTCGCCGACGAGGTGTAGACCGGCGCGCGGCCCACGTTGACGGCGTAGGCGACGGCGCCGGCCACCAGGGCGCACGCGGCGATCAGCCACAGCCAGCGCCACACGATGCGGGCGTACTGTTTGAGATCCAAGGGCGTATCCTCTATCCGGTTCCAGAGGCTGCTCGCGGCGGGACGGGGCAGGCGAGCGCGGGGCGAGGCGGGCGGGCCGCATGGCTGAGCCGTCGCGCTGCCGCTGAGGGTGAAGCTTCTATGCGTGGGCGTGCTACTCTTACTAATACCACACCCTAACGATTAGATGTCAACAGCCATCACCCTAGATGACGACATTGACATCTTCATCCCCGCCAGTGACAGTCCGCTCATCTGCCTCCCCCAGCAGGCGCCTGTAGAGGGCCAGGTACCGGGCGACCTGCACGGGGCTGGCGTACTCGGCCTCGGCCACGGCCCTGGCCTCGCGGCCCATGCGCTCACGGTCCTCGTGGTCGCGCAGGAGCCGGGCGATCGCCGCCCGCAGGGCGGCCGCGTCGCCCACGGGCGCCAGCAGGCCCGTCCGCCCCGGCCGCACCAGGTCGGGGATGCCCCCCGCGGCGAAGCCCACCACCGGCGTGCCGCAGGCCAGGGCCTCGATCACCGTCTGCCCAAATGACTCTTGTAACGAAGGGATGACAAAGAGGTCAGCCGCGGCGTAGACCAGTGCCCGCCGCGCGTCGTCGCCGATATAGCCGAGGTGGCGTCCGGGCGCGCCCGCCACCCGCGGCTCGCCGCGCCCCACCGAGACCAGCAGCAGCCCTGGCGCCTCGTCTCCGAGGCCCGCCAGGGCCTCGGCCAGCAGGTCGAAGCCCTTGCGCCTATTGCCTACGTCGGCGGCGACGAACATCACGATCCGGGCCCTGGGGGGCAGGCCGAGCCGCGCCCGCGCCTCGGCCTTGGCGACGGGGGCGAAGACCGCCGTGTCGAGCCCGTTCGGGATCACTGTGAGCGGGAAGCGGCCCAGGGCGGCGCTGCGGCGCGCCATCTCGCCGGTCCATGTGCTCGGCGCCACCAGGTGCAGCCGCTCCGCCGGCACCTGGGCCAGGGCGGCCAGCTTGCGCCCCAGCACCTGCGCCGACAGGTCGCCCGGGTCGTCCGAGCCGAGCTGGGGGCAGCGGCCGCACCGCAGCGCGAAGGCGCCGCAGCCGTAGTCGTAGTGGCACCCCCCGGTGAAGGGGCTCATGTCGGCCAGGCGCCAGACCAGGGGCGCGCGGCGCGGGGCCTCGGCGAAGAAGGTGCCGTAGTCGAGCATGCCGTTGACCCAGTGCAGGGTGATCACATCGGCCGCCGGCAGCTGGCGCACCAGGTCCCCGCCGTGCTCGCTACGGTCGTCGCGGAAGCGCTCGTAGCCGGGGGGCGGGCTGTAGGGGGCCAGGTCGCGCCTGATCCGCTCCTTGGCCAGGCGACGCAGCACCCGGCGCACGGGGTCGCGGGGCAGGCGCAGGGCCGCCACCGTCGGGTCGTCGCCGCGCCGGTCGAGCACGAGCATGCG
>DAOLDO010000329.1:0-7029 GCA_035327325.1 Chloroflexaceae bacterium
AGGGGGCAGCGCCCCCCGCGCGGGGAGTGTGAGGGGCCGGCGGCGGCCCCTCACGAAGCAAGCGGGGTAGCAGGGCCCCCCCTGCGCAGCAACGGGTGACAGGGGTGCCCCCTGAGAAAGCCGCGCGGTGCCCCTACGCCGCCCGCTTGATCACCACCATGGTGATGTCGTCCGCCTGGCTCTGTCCGCCGGCGAAGGCCGTCAGGGCCGCGAGCACCGCGTTGATGATCTCCTGGGGGCCGCGGTGGTGGTTGGCGCGCAGCACGGCGGCCAGGCGCTCGTCGCCGAACAGCTCGCGGGCCGGGTTCATGGCCTCGGTGACGCCATCGGTGTAGAGCAGCAGCACGTCGCCGGGGGCGAGGGTCAGGCTGCGCTGCTCGAACTGGGGCTGGGGCACGATGCCGAGCACGATGCCCTGGGCGCGCAGCGGGTGGATCTCGCCGGCCGCCGCGTCCCAGTGCAGCGGGTAGTTATGCCCGCCGTTCGCGTAAGTCACCACGCCGGTGCGCGTCTCCAGCACCGCGTAGAAGGTCGTCACGAACAGGCCGGCGCGCGAGTCGGCCAGGATGAGCCTGTTGGCGCGGGCGAGCACCTCGGCGGGCTGGCGGCCGTCAATCGCCGTGGCCCTGAGCAGGGTCCGCGAGAGGGCCATGAACAGGGCTGCCGGCACGCCCTTGTCGGTCACGTCGGCGATTACCACGCCGAGGCGCTGGGCCCCCGAGAGGTCGGGCATCTCGGGCGAGCCGAGGCGCGTGCCGCCCCGGAAGACCACGGTGGTCGGGCGGGCCTGGTCGGCCGGCGCGGGCTGGCCGGGGGCCGGGGGCAGCTCGATGAAGTCGTAGAAGTCGCCGCCCACCTGGCGCGCCGCCCTGTAGTAGGCCTCGATCTGGAAGCCGGGCACGACCGGGCAGCAGTTGGGCAGGAAGCTGGCCTGGATCTCGCGGGCCAGGTCGAGCTCCTGCTCGAGCTTCTCGCGGGCCAGGGCCTCCTGGTGCAGGCGCTCGCGCTCGAGGGTCTGGACCAGCAGGTTGGCCAGGATGCCGAGCAGCTGGGCCTCGTCGTCGAGGAACTGGCGCGGCCCGTGGGTGCTGACCATCAGCGTGCCGACGGGGGCGCCGCCGAGCTCGACAGCCAGGCCCATGTGGCCCCGGAAGCCCTGGCGGGCCAGGAGCGGCGGCAGGTCGCTCAGGGCGGTGGCCGCCAGGTCGCTCGCCCGCTCGGGCAGGTACCAGAGGTGGGGGCTGGCCGGGTCGAGGGGGATGGGCCAGGCCGAGCCGCCGGGCAGGTGCCAGCCGTAGGCCGCCCGCAGCACGGCCCGCCCGCCCAGCTCGTCGGCCTCGACGAAGGCGCAGGCGTCGGCCTCGAGCAGGCGCGCCCCGACGCGCACCAGGCGCTGCAGGGCCGGCTCGAGCGACTCGCTCAGCAGCAGGTCCTGCGAGAGCGTGAGCAGGGCCCGCTGCTCCTGGACGCGGCGCACCTTGGCCTGCTCGTAGAGCCGGGCCCTGGCGATGGCGGTGCCGAGGATGTGGCCGGCGGCCGAGAGCAGCTGTAGCTCGGCGGGCGAGATGCGGCCCCACTGGGTCGTGGCCACGTTGAGGATGCCCAGGGTCTCGTCGCCGCTGTACAGGGGCACCGAGGCGTGCTGGGCCAGGCCGCGCTTGTCGCCCACGGCGCTGCGCAGGCGCGAGCAGCGCACCATGTTGACCGGCTTGTCGAGCTTGCCGGCGCCGCAGAGCTCCTGGCACTCGCAGTCGTCCTCCCAGGCCGGGCCCGGGTAGGTGATCGCGGGGGGCAGGTTGTGGCGCGCCGCCAGGCTGTAGCTCTCGCCCTCGCCCTTGAGGAAGATCCAGCCCGTCGAGAGGCCCATCAGCTCGACGATGTGGGCCAGGGCCAGGTCGAGGGCCTCGCGCAGGTCGATCGCCCTGTTGAGGGTCTGGGCCAGGGCGTTGAGCGTGCTCAGCTCCTGGATGCGCTGGTGGGCGTCTGTGGGCGGCATAGGTCAGGGTTGAGGGGTCAGGGGCCAGGGCTCGGAGACTGACCAGCCCTGCGCTGATCCCTGACCCCCGAGCCCTGAACCCTACTTCTTGCGGCAGATCGCCACCCCGTCGCGCAGGGGGATGATCACCGACTCGAGCTGCTCGTGGCGCATCAGGCGCTGGTTGAAGCGCTGGATGCCGCGCACCACCGGCGGGGCGTCCTCCTCGAGGACCTGGGCGCTGCACAGGACGTTGTCGGCGATCAGCACGCCGCCGGGGCGCAGCAGGGGCACGCACATCTCGAGGGCCTCGGGGGCCTGGCCCTCGTTGGCCGCGCTACGCAGCACGTCGAGGAAGATCAGGTCGAAGTCGCGGTCCAGGGTCGGCATGATCGTCGCCCACTCGCCCTCAACGATCGTGATCTGCTCGCTCAGGCCGGCGCTGCTGATCACCTCGGAGGCCAGCTGCACGCGCTCGGCGTGGCGCTCGATCGCCGTCAGGTGGCCGCCCGTCTGGCGCAGGGCCCGCAGCAGGTAGAGGGCCGCGTAGCCCGTGGTGATGCCGACCTCCAGGGCCTTGCGGGCGCCCATGGCCAGGGCCTGCAGGTAGAGGAACTGGCCCTGCACCGGGCCGACCAGCGACAGGCCGTGGATGCGCGCGCGCTCCTCGAGCTCGGCGAGCACCGGGTCGCGCGGCGGCATCAGGTCGAGCAGGTAGTCCTCGATGGCGATATTGGTGATGTCGTAGCGCACGGCTCTCCCTCCGTCCATACTGGTCAGGCGGCGGTCACGGCCAGGCCGGCGGCCCCGGCCGCATCCCCCGATTGATTCGCGCTGCGTTCACGTTGATTGTATCACACTCGGGCCCCCAGGTGGGCAGCCATGTGGCCTACCTGAGCCCTCCTGACTAGGCATCGCCCCCACGCCTGTGGTATCATTCCCACAAAGTACAACGTGCACAAAATCCCCCTCCAACACACAAGGTGAAGCCGTGGCCGCCATCAGGATCCTGATCGCCGAGGACAACGACCTCGTCTCACTGACCCTCGAGGAGCAGCTCAAGGGCCTGGGCTACGATGTGATCGCGATCGCCCGCTCGGGCGCCGAGGCCGTCAGCCTGGCCGCGCGCCTCAAGCCCGATCTGATCATGATGGATATTCGCATGCCCGAGATGGAGGGCACCGAGGCCGCGGCCCGGATCCGCGACCAGGCCCCCGTCCCGATCATCATGCTCACGGCCTACGCCGACAAGGACACGATCAAGAAGGCCGAGGCCGCCGGCGCCCTGGCCTACCTGGTCAAGCCGGTCAACGAGAACGAGCTGCCCCCCGCGATCAACATCGCCATGGCCCGCTTCAAAGAGATCCAGGCCCTGCGCTCTCAGGTTGACGAGCTCGAGGAGTCCCTCGAGGCGCGCAAGGTGATCGAGCGGGCCAAGGGCATCCTCATGCAGCGCCTGGGCCTCAACGAGCGCGACGCCTACGAGCGCCTGCGCCAGCGGGCCCGCGACAAGCGCGCCAAGATGAAGGACATCGCCCAGGCGATCATCGAGGCCGAGGAGCTGCTCGGCTCTTAGCATCTTGACGGCCCCCCGGCGCTGTGCTATAGTCGTCGCCAGCGGCGAGCGGTGATGAAGGGAAGCCCGCGCATGGCGCGTCCGGCCAACAGCTTCTTCTTTTATTACTTTACCGGCCCACAACTGGCCCGGTCGCTTCGCTCTGTCTAGAACTGTCGGTCGCAAGACAACTCGCAGAGGGCGTGAAGCGAACGGGCTTCACGCCCTCTCTGTTTGTCTCAGCAGAGAAGAGGGGGCCTCCAATGACCATCCGGTGCCGAGGCGTGCGCGGCGCGACCACCTGCGACGAGAACACCCGCCCCGCCATCCTCGCGGCGACGCGCGAGCTGCTGGAGCGGCTGATCGAGGCCAACGGTCTGCGCGCCGAGGACCTGGCCAGCGCGATCTTCACCACCACGCCCGACCTGAACGCCGAGTACCCCGCCGTCGCCGCCCGCGCCCTCGGCTGGACCGACACCGCCCTGCTCTGCGGCCACGAGATGGCCGTGCCCGGCGGCCTCCAGCGCTGCATCAGGGTCCTCGTCCACTGGAACACCGAGCGCCGCGCGGACGAGGTGGCCCACGTCTACATCAGGGGCGCCAAGGGCCTGCGCCCCGACCGCGCGGCCGCCCTGGCCGCCTTCCAACCGCCCACTGCCGACGGCGCCGCGTAGGCGCTGTTTTTTTACCCCGGATCAGAGCAGCTACCGAAGGAGCTAAGGAGATGATCGTCGTCATGCAGACAGGATCCACCGAGGGCCAGATTGACGCGGTGCTCGAACGCCTGGGCGAGCACCACCTGCGCGGCCACCTGGTGCGCGGCGAGGAGCGCACCGTGATCGGCGTCGTCGGCGCCGCCATCCCGCCCACCCTCAAGGAGGAGCTCGAGCACTTCACCGGGGTCAAGGAGACGGTGCGCATCACCCAGCCCTACAAGCTCGTCTCGCGTGAGCTGCGCCCCGCCGACACCGTGGTGGACGTGCGCGGCCACAAGGTCGGCGGCGGCAACGCCGTGGTCATCGCCGGCCCCTGCTCGGTCGAGAGCGAGGAGCAGATCATTGCCACGGCCAGGGCCGTGCGCGAGGCGGGCGCCACCATGCTGCGCGGCGGCGCCTTCAAGCCCCGCTCCTCGCCCTACACCTTCCGCGGCATGGGCGAGCAGGGCCTCAGGCTCCTGGCCCAGGCCCGCGAGGAGACCGGCCTCCCGATCGTCACCGAGGTGATGACGCCCAACGACGTAGACCTGGTGGCCGAGTACGCCGACGTGCTGCAGATCGGCGCCCGCAACATGCAGAACTACCAGCTGCTCGAGGAGGCCGGCCGCACCGGCAAGCCCGTCCTGCTCAAGCGCGGCCTCTCGGCGACGATCGAGGAGTGGCTGCTCTCGGCCGAGTACGTGGCCGCCCAGGGCAACCCCAACGTCATCCTCTGCGAGCGCGGGATCCGCACCTTCGAGACGGCGACGCGCAACACCATGGACCTGAACGCCGTGGCCCTTGCAAAGCGGCGCACCCACCTGCCGGTGATCGTTGACCCGAGCCACGGCACCGGCAAGTGGTACCTGGTGCCGCCCCTGGCCCTGGCCGGCCTCGCCGCGGGCGCCGACGGGATCATCATCGAGGTCCACCCCGATCCCGACCGGGCCAAGTCGGACGGCGCCCAGTCCCTGAGCTGCGAGAACTTCGCGGCCCTGATGCCCAGGCTGGCCGCCGTGGCCGCCGCCGTGGGGCGCGCCGTGTAGGGCGGGCCCGGCGCGCTGGGCCCGTAGGTGTCGCGGCGGGGCTCGATGGGGCGCCCCTCCGCCACGCCCGGCATGAGTCTTCTGTCATTTGGACAAGCTTGACCGGGGGACGGGGCGCGGCTATAATGCGGGCGTTTCCACCGCGCCCTGAATGCCGGGAGCCGTGTGCCTTGATCAATCGCCGCACACATCTGCGCAACGCCGCGGTTGCCGCCCTGGTCGTCTGCGCCATTCTGGCTTTCTTCGGCCCCCTAACCCAGACCCCCGCCCTCGCCCAGCAAGCGATCACGATCAGCCCACCCACCCCTCAGATCAGCCTGCCGCCCGGCGGCACCGGCCAGACCAGCGTCACCATCTCGAACAACAATATCCCGAACGCGGTCGATCGCACTTTCAGCATCGCGTTCAGCAACGTCCCCGCGGGGCTGACCATCCCCAACCCGGGCACCGCCTTCATTGCCGTCGGCTCCTCCCAGCAGTTCACGATCAACGCCCAGGCGACCACGGCCGTCGCGCCGGGCGTGTACAACGTGACCGGCACGGTGACGGGCTCGGGCGCGGGCGGTCAGGGCGCGATCTCCCAGGGCTTCACGCTCCAGGTCACCGTCACCGGCCCCACCTTCACGCCCTCGCCGACCAACACGGCCACCACCGGACCGGCCACGATCACCCCCACGCGGGGCCCGGTCTGTCGCGACGGCTTCGAGGGCGACGACGACCCGGGCGGCGCCAAGGTGATTGACGTGAACACGGCCCAGGAGCGGGCGATCTGCCCCGCCGGCGACGTGGACTG
Source organism: Chloroflexaceae bacterium (assembly GCA_035327325.1). Taxonomy (GTDB): domain Bacteria; phylum Chloroflexota; class Chloroflexia; order Chloroflexales; family Chloroflexaceae; genus CAIWXH01. Next base: position 6,065 of record DAOLDO010000329.1, read on the forward strand.
GCTGGTCTTCGGCGGCGTGCAGGGCAAGGTCTACACGATCGATATCTCTCGCATGGACCCGGGCATAGACCTGACCCTCGAGCTGTTCGACGAGAACCTGAACAGCCTCGCCTTCAACGACGACTTCTTCCTGCGCGACCCGGCCAACCCCAACCCCGGCGATATCCGCCCGCGTATCACCACCCGCATCCCCGCCGACGGGCGCTACTACATCAGGGTGCGCGACGCGGCGGGCCGCGGCGGTGTGAACTACATCTACGTGATCGCCCTGCTCGACGAGAGCTACGGCCCCACGCCCACCCTGGTGCGCGAGATCTGCCTCGATCTCTTCGAGCCCGACGGCCTGCCCGAGCAGGCGCGCCTGCTGACCTCGAACGAGATCCAGGAGGAGCGCCGGCTCTGCCCCGCGGGCGACGCCGACTGGGTGACCTTCTTCGCCAAGGCCGGCAAGCGCTACATTATCTACACCGACACCAGGCGCTACCGCGGCCGCAATGTGGTCAACGGCGAGACCCAGGCCGGCGCCGACACGACCATGATCCTGACCGACCGCGACGGGGTGTCCCTGATTGACGCCAACGATGATATCCCCGGGGGCAGCACCCTCGACTCGCAGATCGAGTTCACGCCCAGCGTGGACGGCTTCTACTTCGCCCAGATCAAGAACGTCGGCGACATCGGCAACCAGTTCGTGCGTTACGATCTGGTGCTGCTGCTCTGCGTCCCCGGCCAGACCGACTGCGGTCGCGCCGACGTGCCGGGTACCCCGGTCGTCCCGATCACGCCGCTGCCCACGGGCACGCCCGACGCCGAGTTCAACCTCGACCCGACGAGCACGCCGCGCCCGACGACGCAGCCGTGACGCCCGGCGGGCATGGGCGGGTCAGGAGCCAGGCCCGGCCCGCGATCGGGGCCTGAGCCGGCGCCGATGTACAGCTCCACCCGCGACGAGACGCGCGAGATCG
>DAOLDO010000330.1:0-7004 GCA_035327325.1 Chloroflexaceae bacterium
GCGCCGCCCGGGTTGAGGGGGCCCTGGAAGAAGCTGCGGCGGTGCAGCAGGGGGTGCTGGCGGCGCAGGGCGATCAGGCGGCGGGTGAAGGCGCAGATCGCCTCGGCCTCGGGGTCGGCGCGCCAGTCGAGCCACGAGATCTCGTTGTCCTGGCAGTAGGCGTTGTTGTTGCCGCCCTGGGAGCGGCCCCGCTCGTCGCCCGCCAGGATCATGGGGGTGCCCTGCGAGAGCAGCAGGGTGGCGAGGAAGTTGCGGATCTGGCGCAGGCGCAGCTCGCGGATCTCGGGGTCGTCGGTGGGCCCCTCGACGCCCATGTTCCACGCGTTGTTGTGGGTGTCGCCGTCGCGGTTGCCCTCGCCGTTGGCCTCGTTGTGCTTCTCGTTATAGCTCACCAGGTCGCGCATGGTGAAGCCGTCGTGGGCGGTGACGAAGTTGACGCTGTGGAAGGGCCGGCGCCCGTTGTGGCGGTAGAGGTCCATCGAGCCCATGATGCGCGAGGCGAACTCGCCGGCCTGGCCGCCATCGCCCTTCCAGAACTTGCGCACATTGTCGCGGTACTTGCCGTTCCACTCGGCCCAGGGGGCGGGGAAGCGACCGACCCAGTAGCCGTCGGGCCCCACGTCCCACGGCTCGGCGATCAGCTTGACCTGGTTGAGCACCGGGTCGAGCTTGACCACGTCGAAGAACGAGGAGGGGCGGTCGCCGTCGCCGCGCACCAGGGTGCGGGCCAGGTCGAAGCGGAAGCCGTCCACGTGCATCTCGGTGACCCAGTAGCGCAGGCTGTCGATCACCAGCTGGAGCACGCGGGGGTGGGTGGTGTTGAGGCTGTTGCCGGTGCCCGTGAAGTCCATGTAGTAGCGCGGGTTGTCGGGCACCAGGCGGTAGTAGGCGGCGTTGTCGAGGCCGCGGAAGGCGATGGTGGGGCCGAGCTGGTTGCCCTCGCCGGTGTGGTTGTAGACCACGTCGAGGATGACCTCGATGCCGGCGGCGTGGAGGGCCTTGACCATCTGCTTGAACTCGGCCACCTGCTCGCCGCGGCCGAAGCTGCTGGCGTAGCGCGGGTCGGGCGCGAAGAAGCCGATGCTCTGGTAGCCCCAGAAGTTGGTGAGGTCGCGGTCCACGAGGTACTGGTCGTTGACGAAGTGGTGGATGGGCAGCAGCTCGACCGCGGTGACGCCGAGCTCCTTGAGGTAGGCGATCACGGGCTCGCTGCCGAGTCCGGCGTAGCTGCCGCGCAGGGGCTCGGGCACGGCGGGGTGGCACTTCGTAAAGCCCTTGACGTGCAGCTCGTAGATCACCGAGTCGTGGAGCGGCGTGTCGGGGCGCCGGTCGTCGCCCCAGTCGAAGCGCTCGTCAACCACGACCGAGCGCGGCGCGTAGGGCGCGCTGTCGCGCTTGCCGATCGTCAGGTCGGTGTAGGGGCTGCCGACGCGGTAGCCGTAGAGCGAGTTGTCCCAGCTGATCGTGCCCGAGAGCGCTCTGGCGTAGGGGTCAATCAGCAGCTTGTAGGGGTTGAAGCGGTGGCCCTGGGCCGGGTTGTAGGGGCCGTAGACCCTGTAGCCGTAGAGCTGGCCGGGGGCGAGGCCGGGCACGTAGCCGTGCCAGATGTCCTCGGTGCGCTCGGGGAGCGCGAAGCGGGCCGACTCGCGGGTGTCGTCGGGGCCATCGAAGAGGCAGAGCTCGACGCGGGTAGCGTGAGCGGAGAAGAGGGCGAAGTTGACGCCCTGCCCATCCCAGGTCGCGCCCAGGGGGTAGGGCTTGCCGGGCCAGATCGAAGCCATGCAGACGTGCTCCAGTGTAGAAGGTGTGCGGGAGGTCGCTCAGTCGAACGAACGGCCGTGCAGCCGCCATGGGGCTTACTGCAAGATTACGGCCTGCCCGCGCGAGCGCGCCTCGCCACACGGCACAGTGCTCTGCGACGAGCGGAGGGGCCTGCATTGCCCACACCCATGGTACCACAGGCTCAGGTGGTAGGCCGGATCCAGAGGGGCTGGATCGCCGCGACGTCGGCGTCGAAGAGGCCGAGCTGGGCGTCGGCGCGGAAGAGCTGGGCGAAGTCGGCGGGGCGGAAGGCCTTGCGCAGGCGGTCGGCGTAGCCCTCGACCAGGACGCGCACGTAGTGCTCGGCGTCGTAGGGGGGGAGACGACCAGGGACCAAGGACGAAGGACCAACCGCGCCAGTGCCATCTTCATGCGGCGTGCCCGACTGATTGGCAGCGGCATCAAGGCCGCTCGTGTCCGGTCTTTGGTCTTTGGTCTGTGGTCTGTGGTCCTCGTCAGGCAGCAGCGCGTAGCGCCCGCCCTCGGCCCTGTAGAAGCGCACGCGCTCGCCGGGCTCCCAGTGCTCGCGGCCGGCGGCGAGCAGGGCCTCGTACTGGCCCTCGCGCTGGCGGGCGGCCCTGTAGGCGGCGGGCGTCTTGGTGAGGCGCACGCGGGTGGCGACCTCGGCGAGGGGGACGCGGCGCTCGCGCAGGGCGGCCACGGTGGCGAGGAAGTGGGCGCGCAGGCCCGCGCAGTCGCCGGCCATCACCAGGCGCATGGCCTCGCGCAGGAAGCGCTCGCCGAAGGGCTCGGAGCGGGATGAGCGCATGGCCACGCCGCGCATGATCAGCTCGCCGCCGTGGGTGAGCAGGGCGTAGTTCTTGACCTCGTGGCTGAACATGGCCTGGTAGCGGCCCTCGTACTCGAGGGCGATGCCGGGCGGCAGCTCGGCGGCCACCTCGGCGACCAGGGCGCGCTCCTCGGCCTCGCCCCAGGCGGGCGGCACGGCGAAGTAGACCCCGTCGGTGTCGGCCTCGATCAGGGCGACGCCGCGGGCGCGCAGGCCGGCGATCACGGTGTCGAGGACCGCGCGGCCGCGGCGGGTGACCTCGTCGGCGGCGTCCATGTCGGCGAAGAGGCCCATGGTGACGGCGCCCATGTAGCCGTAGGCCGCGTTGATGATCAGCTTCATGGCGGCCTGGAGGGCGTGGTGGTGCCCGGCCTCGAGCGAGCCGGGCGGGGCCGCGCGGGCGGCCGCCTTGTGGGCCAGGCGGGCCTCGAGCAGGTGGCCGACGATGCCGACCAGGGCGCCGAGGCGGTCGCAGGCGGGGCCGATGGCGAAGGCGCGCATGAGCGACGGGTAGAGCGAGGCGATGTCGGCCTTGACCACGTTGCGGGCCACGCCGCCGGCGAAAAGGAAGAGGGCGCCGCCGGTGTGGCCGCCCGTGCGGACGCCGCGGGCGGCGGGCGGCAGGGGCGGGGCGGCGCCGGCGCGCAGGTAGGCCCGGATCAGCATGGGCTCGAGGATGCCCATGGCGGGCCCGGCCCAGGCCACCCGCTCGTAGCGCCGCGGGGCCATGGCGGCCAGGGCGAAGGGCGCCGCGTGCAGCCGCTGCGAGAGGGCGTCCACCTCGGCCACGTCGTCGAGGGCGTAGCGGCGCACGCTGTCCGGGTCGCGCAGGTAGGTGCTGTAGACCTCGGCGCCGGCCAGGTAGGTGCGCTCGGGGCCGGCGACGCCGAAGGAGCGGGCGACATCCTTGAGGCCGTGGCTTGGCAGGTCGCGGGCCACGAAGTCGTGGCGGCGCACGGCGTCGAGGGTGTCGAGCAGCTCGCGCCCGGCGACGCTGTAGCGGTGGCGGCGGCCGCGCGGGTCCTCGCGCACGCGCTCGAGGCGGGCGGGGGCGCCGGCGCGGCCGAGGGCGAGGGGGACGCCGAGGGCCGCGGCGCGGGCGGCGAGGAAGGGCAGGTCGAAGCCGAAGAGGTTGTGGTTCTCGATCACGTCGGGGTCGCGCTCGCGCACCAGGGCACAGAGCTCGGCGATCAGGCATGCCTCGTCCTCGGGGTCGGGGGCCTCGAGGGTCGTGGCGAGGCCGCGGCTGTCGCGCACGGCGGCCATGAAGATGCGGCCCTCGGCGGGGTCGAGGGCGGTGGTCTCGAGGTCAATCTGCATGCGGTGCAGGTCGGCGTAGGTGAGGCCGCGGAAGCAGACCCGGCCGGAGGCGATCAGGTACTGCTCGACCGGGCCGACGCGGTAGTAGTCGTCGAGGTCATGCAGCGAGGCGACGGGGCGGCCGAGGCGGCGCGAGGCCCCGGCCAGGAGGGCGGCCTCGAGGGCGCGCCCCGAGCGGGCGGTGAGCAGGTAGGCGTAGGAGTCGGCGGGGCCGGCGAGGCGCGTGTAGCCGATCGGGGCCGCGTCGCCCTCGCGCAGGGCCGAGCCGAGGTGGGCCAGGTCGTCGAGGTGGGCGGCGAGGAGCCAGGGGCGGAAGCGGGCGCCCTCGCGCACGACCGCGCCGCCGACGCGGCGCCAGACCAGGGCGCGGCCTTCGCGGTCGGCGAAGACGGAGACGATGCCGGGCGTCTCGTCCCAGCCGTAGACCCAGTCGGCGACGGGGGTCATAGGGTGGCGGCCCGGGCGCGCCGGCCGGGGCGCGGCTCAGAAGACCTGCTTCTCGTCCTTCTTCTCCTTGTCGCGCGAGCGGAAGACGATCACGATCGGCGTGCCGCCGAAGTCGTAGCGCTCGCGCAGGCGGTTCTCGAGGTAGCGGGCGTAGGACCAGTGGACGAGGGTGCCGTCGTTGGCGAAGAACAGGAAGACGGGCGGCTCGACCTGGGGCTGGACGGCGTAGTAGAGGCGCAGGTGGGCGCCCTTCTTCACGGCCATGGGCGGCTGGTCGAGCACGGCCTGGCGCAGGAAGGCGTTGAGCTCGCCTGTGGGCACGCGCTTCTGGCGCTGGTCCTGGATCTCGCGGGCAAGCTGGATGATCCGGCCGGTGCGCTGCCCCTCGAGGGCCGAGATGAACAGGATTGGCGCGAAGCCGATGAACTTGAACGCCTCGCGCACCTGATCCTCGAAGCGGTAGTAGGTCTGGTTATCCTTCTCGACCGCGTCCCACTTGTTGACCAGGATGGCCACGCCCTTGCGGGCCTCGAGGATCATGCCGGCGATGTGGGTGTCCTGGGCCGTCACGCCTTCGGTGGCGTCAATCAGCAGCAGGGCCACGTCGCAGCGCTCGATGGCGCGCAGGGCGCGCAGCACCGAGTACTTCTCGATCCCCTGCTCGATGCGGCCGGAGCGCCTGATGCCGGCGGTGTCAATCAGGGTGACGGGCTCGCCGTTGACGGTGATCGTGGTGTCAATGGCGTCGCGGGTGGTGCCGGGGACGGTGGAGACGACGCTGCGCTCCTGGCCGATCAGCTTGTTGAGCAGGCTGGACTTGCCGACGTTGGGCCGGCCGACGATGGCGACGCGCAGGTGCTGGGGCTCCTCCTCGTCGCCCTGATTCTGGGGGAAGATCTCGACGACGCGGTCGAGCACGTCGCCGGTGCCGAGGCCGTGGAAGGCGCTCATGGGCACGGGGTCGCCAAGGTTGAGGGCGTAGAACTCGACGGCGTCGAGCTGGCGCTCGACGCTGTCGGCCTTGTTGACGGCGAGGACGACGTGCTTGGCCATGGGGCGCAGGATCTCGGCCACCTCGGCGTCGGCGGCGGTGAGGCCCTCGCGGCCGTCAACCATGAAGATGATCGCGTCGGCCTCCTCGATGGCGAGGCGGGCCTGCTCGCGGGTGCGCCGCTGCATCTCGGCCTCGGGCAGGGCCGGGTCGTCGTCGAAGAGCAGGCCGGCGGTGTCGGCCACGGTGAACTCGCGGCCGTTCCAGAAGGTCTCGCCGTAGAGGCGGTCGCGGGTGGTGCCGGGCAGATCCTCGATGATCGCCCGGCGCTCGCCGATCAGACGGTTGAAGAAGGTTGACTTGCCCACGTTGGGCCGGCCGACGATGGCGACGATTGGCTTTGACATGCTACCCTCCAGGGCGCCGCTCGCGGCGCATACTGTCGGGCATTATACGCGATCCGGCCGGACGGCGCCGGAGAGTCATCCCGGCGCGATCATAGGGACGCCCCGCCGGGACGACTCTACGGCGCGGCCCACCTGTAGGCGAACAGGTCGGTGGTGGCGCCGAGGAGCAGGGCCGGCTCGCCGCCGTCGGCCGGCAGCCAGAAGAGGCCCGGGTCGCCCACCTCGGGGAAGAGCAGGGCCACGGCGCCGCTCCCATCGGGCGCCCAGAGGACCTGGACCGGCGCCTCGTTCACGGCCGCGCCCAGTTCGGCGCTCATCCCGCCGGCCGGGTCGATCGCGGCCATGGTGTAGGCCAGGCTCGCCGGCGCCGGCTCGAACGGGATGGGCAGCGTGTCGGCCTGGGCCACGAAGGCGCGCAGGGTGCCGTCCGCGGCCACGCCGGGGCCGGCGTAGAGGGTGAAGGGCGGGCCGTCAGCCTGCGGCGTGATCGGGAAGCTCTCGCCCGTGGCCGGGTCGGCGCGCCAGATGCCCGTGGCGCCGGGCGCGGCGCCGATGCGCACCGGGGCGAAGTAGACCGCCGAGCCGTCGGGCGCCCAGGCCCCGGTCTCGCAGCTGGTGGCCCGGTCCCCCTCGGTCGGTGTGGGCACCTGGAGCGGGACGGCGGCGCCGTCGGCGAGCGAGACCACCGCCAGGTCGCACAGCTCGACGGCCAGGCCGAAGCGGTTGGTGAGCAGGCGCGCCCCGTCGGGCGAGAAGGCCGAGGGGGCGTGGCCGTAGCCGGGGTTCGCCGGGTCGGGCTCGCCCTCGTCGGGGACCAGCAGCCGCGGCTCGCCGCCGGCGGCGGGGATCAGGTACAGGCCGCTCTGGAAGCCCGGCTGGCCCGTCAGCCGCGCGGCGACGAGCTGGCCGTCGGGGGTGAACAGGGGGTCGCTCACGGCGACCTCGGCGCTGTCGAAGAGGGGCGCGGCGTCCTGCCCGTCCGGGCCGGAGCGCACGAGGACGGGGGTGCCCTCGCGCTGGACGACGTAGGCGAGGGAGCCGTCTGCGGGCGAGACGGCGAAGTCGGTGACCGCCACGACGTCGGAGCGGAAGGGCGCCTCGTCGGTGATCTGGGTCTCGGTGGTGCCGTCGGCCTCGAGGCGGACGATCTGGCCGGCCCTGAGCATGTAGAGGGCGCGGGGCAGCAGGCCCGCCTGCCCCAGCCGCTGGATCACCACGGGCAGGCCGC
>DAOLDO010000331.1:0-6995 GCA_035327325.1 Chloroflexaceae bacterium
CCTGCTGCTCGCCGCCATGGCCTTCTCGGTGCCCCGCATCGTCGCGGCCTGGCAGAGCCGGCCCACGCCCATCCCCACGCTGCCGGCCACGCTCACGCCGCTGCCCCTCTCGCCCTCGCCCGAGGCGACGCCCACCGAGACGCCCCTGCCGACGATCGAGTCGGTCGCGCAGGCCCCCGCGCCGATCGTGATCGTGCCCACCGTCGTGGTGAACGTCCCGCCGGCCCCCGCGCCGCCCCCGCCGCCCCAGCCGATCGTCGTGCCCCCCGTGACCGTGCCGGTGGTGCAGACGCCCGCGCCGCTGCCGCCCGACCGCGCGGTGCAGTTCACCAAGATCGGTGGCAACGACGTGACCCAGCGCTCGCCGATCCGCGGCGACGAGTTCTTCGGCCAGGACATGACCTTCTGCATCTACCGCGAGGTGCTGCTGCCCGCGCCGCCCGGCCCCGGCCCGCAGCCCGACGACCCGCCGCAGTCCGTCGACGGGCTGACCCTGACCGTGAGCGACAGCCCCGACCCCGCCCAGGCGGGCGAGCAGGTGACGATCGCGGTCGAGGTGCGCACCAGCCTGGCGGGGCGGCGCTTCTACCAGGCGGCGATCACGGCGCGCCCGCCCGCCGGCGCGACCTTCGCCCAGCCGGGCGACGCCCGCTGTGTGGTCCAGCCCGACGGCAGCGTGGTCTGCAACTTCCCCGACCTGGGCGACGACGACGTCGAGAGCTTCGACCTGCCCATGGTGCCCGGGCAGCCCGGTGGCAACAGCACCGCGGTGGAGCTGGTGGCCCTGGCGGGCGACACCGCGGAGGCGCCGGCGCGCACGCTCAGCCTCACCGCCAGGGCCAACACCGAGGTGCTCGCCCCGCCGCCCCCCGTGGCCGACTGCGGCGGCCTGAGCACCCAGGTGATCCAGGAGAGCCTGGCGGCGCGCAGCGCGGAAAGCTTCATGTTCCAGGTGCCGCCGGTGATCTACCCGCCGCCGGCGGGCGCGCTCCAGGTGCCGGCCCACAGCCTGACCAGCGACACGGGTCCCGACCAGTTCGCCGGCGACGCCATCGCCGCGGTCGCCTTCCAGCGGGCCGCGGTCGAGGTGGCGGTGACGGTCTATTTCCCCGGGCCGACCGGCAACTTCATCGCCCTCTACGGGGTGGACGAGCAGGGCAGGCTGATCAGCACCTTCCGCACCGAGCGCCTGACCGTGCCGGGCCTCTACAGGCTCCAGCTCAAGGGCGTCGAGCGCCCCGTGCGGCTCGCCCTGCTCCAGAGCGCCGCGACCGAGGGCCCGGGGCCCGTGGCCGTCTCCAGCGGCGGGATCTTCATCACCGGGGTCGAGGTCAACTACACGGCACGCTAGGGGAGGTGCCGGATGCGCCAACGCCGCCTGCTGCCGCTCGCCCTCCTGCTCGCCCTCCTCGCCGTCCCCCTGGCGGCGCAGGTGGGCTTCGCGCCCCTGGCGCTGGTCTGGGAGCGTGCGGTCGCCGCGACCACCGCGGGCGAGTACGAGCCGGCCGTGGCGGTCGCCCCCGACGGCACGACTGTTGCCGTCTGGTGGGAGCGCGACGACGACACGTACGCGGTGCGCTTCTCGAGCTTCGACCTGAGGGGCGCGGCGCTGGCCGCCGACCGTCTGGTGGCGGAGGTTGAGGACTGGCCGGCCGACCTCGAGGTGGCGACAGACGCCGCCGGCAACTTCGTGGTCGGCTACCTCAGCGGCGGGCTCGAGCTCCACGGCTTTACGGCTGCGGGCGAGGGCAGGCCCGAGCTGCGCCAGAGCCTGCCCGCCGACGCCTTCGGCCTCGCCGTCGCGCCCGATGGGCGGGTGGCCGTGGCCTGGGCCCAGTCAACCGACTACTATCGCTACACCCTGCGCCTGCGCCAGATCAGCGCCACCGGCGCCCAGGAGTGGACCCAGACGGTGGACACGCTCAGCAGCAGCACCTACGCCCTGACCCCCGCTGTGGCGACGGACGGGGCGGGCGGCAGCGTCGTCGTGTACAACTACTCGTCCTACGAGGCGGACGGGCACCGCATCAGGCGCTACGGCCCGACGGGCGAGCTTAGCTGGCGCCACGACAGGCTCGACGGAGGCACCGCTCAGACCTACCGCCCGCCCGAGGTGGCTACGGACGCCGCGGGCAACAGCATCGTGGTCTGGGACGGCGAGGTGCGGACGGAAAGCTACCCCTACGAGACGACCGAGTACGGCGCGCTCTACAGGCGCTTCGGGCCGGACGGCACGAGCCCCGACACGGGGCAGCCCCCGTGGCTGCGGCCCGGCGGCCAGACCGCGTCGCGCCTGTTTGGGGCGCGCATCGCGGCGCTCGACCCCGGCCTCTTCGTCTTCGCCTGGCGCGACGACGGGGTGCTGCGCTTCGCCCGCCTCCGCTTTGGCGACGGGGCGACCGAGCCGGCGCGTGAGGCGGCCGACGCGGTGGACTTCTTCGCCGTGGGCGCGGGCGCGGGGCAGATCGCCCTGGCCTGGGACAACGAGTCGGGCGACCTGGACAGCCTCTCGGCGGCCCCCGCCCAGGCTTTTGAGCCTGGCGTCTCCGCGCGGCTCTACGCCCCCATCAACAGCTACAGCCTGGCGACGAGCACCGCGGGCACCCACGAGGGCAGCGGCGAGCCCGTGGTCTTCACCATCACCCGCGGGATCGCTGAGGGCGCGAGCGCGATCGGCTACAGCCTCGGCGGCACGGCGCAGCTCGGCCGCGACTACGATCTGCTCGACCCGCCCCCAGGCGTCATAACCGCGACGGGGCGGCTGCGCTTCGCCCACGGCGAGCGAACACAGCGGATCAGCCTCAAGATCCTCGACGACCCGCTCGGCGAGCCGTTGAAGACGATCGTGCTCAGGCTCAGCTCCCCCAGCGGGCGCGACGAGCTGACCTTCCCGGTGGCGCTAATCACCCTGGGCGACGACGACCTGGCCGAGGTGCGGATCGTGCAGACGGGGGGGCGCACCGTGGTGCGGCGGGGCGACCCGCCGGACCGGCTGGCCGTGGCCCTGCGCACCGTGCCGAGCCACCGCGTGGTCGTCACCCTGACGCCGAACGACCGCCGGCTCAACCTGGGCATGGGCTACGGCGCGCCCCTGCGCCTCGTCTTCGAGCCGGATGAGCGCGCGCGGGAGCAACAGTGGGTGGAGGTATTCACCGTGCCGGAGGAGGGGGCCGCGGCGGGGCCGGCGGCGAACGCGGGCATCGGCCTGGCCGCGCGCAGCGCCGACCCGGGGTACGACGTGGGCGCCCGCTTCACCGTGGACGGGCGCGACCTCGACAGCATCCCCGTCGAGCTGGTGACGCGCCCTGGCGAGAGCCCCAGCCCCGCGCTGCCGAGCGCGTTCCTGCCGATGGTCGTGCGGTGACAGGAAGACTAAGAGCAATACCTTACAGATACGCGGCCTCTGCACTGATCGTCGCCCCCTCTCTCCCCCTGCCCCGCTCCCTCAAGGGGAGCGAGGAGTCCGCAGCAGGACGCCTCGGCGCCCCCTCTCCCGCTCAGGGAGAGGGGGTTGGGGGGTGAGGGCGAGCATCCACAGGATCGAGCACGACTTGATGTGACTCGCGCCAGAATAGGGCTCGGGGTCTCAGATAAAGGCGCTCATGCCGGTGATGGCGCGGCCGACGATCAGGGTGTTCATCTCGTGGGTGCCCTCGTAGGAGTAGAGGGCCTCGGCGTCGGCGAAGAAGCGGGCCACGTCGTGCTCAAGCAGGATGCCGTTGCCGCCGAGCAGGCCACGGCCGATGGCGACGGTCTCGCGCATCTTCTCGCCGCAGAAAGCCTTGGCGAGGGAGGCGCGCTCGTGGGAGAGCTTGCCGTCGCGGGCGGCGAGCTGGCTGAGACGCAGGCAGAGGGTCTGCATCGCGGTGACGTTGCCGAGCATCTGGACGAGGCCGCTCTGGACGAGCTGGAAGCCGGTGATCGGGCGGCCGAACTGGATGCGCTTGTTGGCGTAGTCGAGGGTGCGCTCGTAGGCGCCCATAGCGGTGCCGGTCATGGCCCAGGCGACCACGGCGCGAGCGAGGGCGAGCTGGCGGGCCACGTCGCGGAAGGCGCGCACGCCGGGCAGGCGGTTGGCCTCGGGGACGCGCACGTTCTCGAAGCGCAGGTTGGCGTTCTGGACGATGCGCAGGGCCGTCTTGCCCTCGAGCTTCTCGACGTGGTAGCCGGGCGTGCCGCGCTCGACCACGAAGGCTTTGACCTGGTTGTCGGCCAGGTCGCGGGCGAAGACCACGTTGAGGTCGGCCATGGGGGCGTTGCCACACCACTTCTTGGCCCCGTTGAGCACCCAGCCCTGGTCGTCGCGGCGGGCTGTGGCGAGCAGACCGGCGGCGGTAGCCGAGCCGACCTCGGGCTCGGTGAGCGACCAGGTGCCGATCTGCTCGAAGCGCTCCATCGCGGGGAGCCAGCGGGCCCGCTGGGCGTCCGAGCCGAACATGAAGATCGAGCCCATGGCCAGGCCCCAGTGGACGCCGAAGAAGGTGTAGAGCGAGGCGTCCACGCGGGCCAGCTCCATGGAGGCGATGCCGGTCATCACGGGGCCGAGGCCGGTGATGCTGTAGGGGCGCGAGCCGAAGGTGTCCTTGATCAGAGCGGCGAAGGAGGGCACCAGCTCGTGGGGGAACTCGCCGCGCTCCCAGTAGCCGTTGACCACCGGGCGGACCCGCTGCTCCATATAGGCGCGGATCGCCCGCTGCATCGCGCGCTCCTCGGGGGTGAGGGTGTCGAGGATCTCGAAGAAGTCGCCGTCAACCGGTGGCAGAACCTTCGGCCGACGCTTGCTGGTGATGCTCTTGATCAGCAGCCCCAGCTCCTGCGGGCTCACCCCGCCGGGGAGCTTCATCTGCTGCCAGAGCCGCGAGAGACCTGCGAAGGGAAGCGTCACGGGGGCCATAGGGTTCCTCCAGTCGTCGCGTGCCGCCGGCGCTGTCGTCGTGCCGGGTGGCGGATCATCGTCGCTCCGCCGGACGGTGCGCGCTTCCGTCGCCGTGCCCCCTGGCGGATACGCGGCCCGCCGCGCGCGGGCGCGGCCGGGGGGGCGGGTGATGATGGAGGGAATTGTGGCAATGGGGACGAATAACGCGCTGCGTTATCCATGTTATAACACAGCACGGGGGCGCAGTCAATGAAGATCTGTTCACGCCGGGGGGGAGCGCTCGTCTGTGGCGGTGAGCATATAGCCCGCGCCGCGGACGCTGACGAGCAGCCTGGGGGCGCGGGGGTCGCGCTCGATCTTCTGGCGCAGCCTGTGGACGCGCACCTTGACCAGCTCGCGGGCCTCGCAGGGGGCGCAGCCGCAGCAGCCGAGGGCGTCGCGGGCGAGCTGCTCGGCGGAGAGGACCTGGTCCTCGCGGCGGGCCAGGTAGAGCAGCAGGTCGAACTCGGAGCTGGAGAGGGCGACGGGGAGGCGGTCGGCGGTGGCCCGGCGCTGCTGGGGGTCGAGCTCGAGGCGGCCGACGCGCAGGCGGGCCACGGCGGGGGAGGCGTCGGGGCGCGGGGGGCCGGGCTCGGCGATGCGCAGGATCTGGGCGCCGAGCTGCATGAGCACGGCGCGGCCCTCGGTGCGGGCCCGGCGCCGCTCGAGGGCGGCGGCGACTCGCCCCTCGAGCTCCCCCTTGGGGGCCGGCTTGCGCAGGTAGGAGTGGGCCCCGTTGTGCAGGGCGGCGATCGCCGAGTCGAGGGTCGCCGCGCCGGTGAGCACGAGCACTTCGAGGTCGGGGTCGAGGCGCCGCGCCTCGCACAGCAGCGCCAGGCCGTCGAGGCCCTGGAGGTGCAGGTCGGTGACCATGATCGCGTACTGCTCGCCCCGCAGCAGCTCGAGGGCCTGCTCGGCGCTCGCCACCCCCGTCACCCTGAGGCCGGCGGCGCGCAGCCGCACGTCAAGCACCATCCTCATGACCGGCTCATCCTCGACCAGCAGCAGCCTGGGCGCATCCATACCCCCTCCAGCGCGACACCTTCGAGCAGCCAGGGATAGGATACGGCCATTGAGGGGTTGCCCAAAAGGCCCGCCAGTCCTGTCCGGGCATAGGAAAACCGGTGCAGTACCCGGGTCATGGTCAGCGCTGGATCGGGCGTCCGGCTGCCATGAAATTAGAGCGCAAGGCCCGGATGGTGCGCGGACGACGCCGGGGCTACACTGCGACTATGGCTGTATACTGTAGCGGTGGAGGAGAGCATGAGCTATACGAGCGATGAGGCCCGCTGGGCGGCGGTGCGCGGGCGCGACCGCGGGGCCGACGGCGCCTTTGTCTACGGCGTGCTGACCACCGGGGTCTACTGCCGGCCAGGCTGCGCCTCGCGGGCGCCGCGCCGCGCCAACGTGCGCTTCTTCGGCACGCCAGACGAGGCCGAGGCGGCGGGCCTGCGGCCGTGCAAGCGCTGCGCGCCGCGGGCCGACCGCCCCGACCAGGCCGAGGCAGCGGCGATCGCCCGCGCCGTGGCCGCGATCGAGGCCGCGGACGAGCCGCCGACCCTGCGCGAGCTGGCGGCGGCGGCGGGCCTGAGCCCGTTCTACTTCCACCGGCGCTTCAAGGCGGCCCTGGGCGTGACCCCGGCGGCCTACGCTCGCGCCCGGCGCAGCGAGCGCCTGCGCGAGCAGCTGGCCGCCGCGCCCACGGTGAGCGCCGCGATCTACGAGGCCGGCTTCGGCTCGAGCGGCCGGCTCTACGCCGAGGCCGGGGCGACCCTCGGCATGACCCCGGCGGCCTACAGGGCTGGGGCCCCTGGCGAGCAGATCCGCTACGCCGTCGCGCCCTCGGCCCTGGGCCAGGTGCTGGTGGCGGCCACCGGGCGCGGCCTCTGCGCGATCGAGCTCGGCGACGACCCCGTGGCCCTCGCCGCCGGGCTGCGCGCCCGCTTCCCCCACGCCGCGCTGGAGGGCGACAGCCCCGAGCTGGCCGCCGCCGTGCGGGCCGTGGTCGAGCTGGTCGAGCGACCGGGGCGGGGCCTCGAGCTGCCCCTCGACATGCGCGGCACGGCCTTCCAGCGGCGGG
>DAOLDO010000332.1:0-6984 GCA_035327325.1 Chloroflexaceae bacterium
GCGAGCTGGCCTACCGGCTCTGGCGGCGCGGCCTGGAGCTGGCCCTTGCGGAGGTAGTGAGCCTCGGGGCCGCGCTGCCGGCTGGTATGAGCGAGGAGCTGGTCGCGCGCCTGGTCGCCCAGCGACTCCTCCTCAGCCTGCCGCTGCTGCGGCGCACTGGTACGCTTGCTCTGCTCGGGATAGATACAGCTCCGCCGCGGCCAGTAGTTCCCTCCACAGGCAGTGAGACGGTTGCCGCGGCCGCCGCTGACGTGATCGACGCAACCGCCTCGGACGCGATCACCGGCCTCGGTGGTAGCGATTTCCTTTGAGTTGCCTGCGGTTGCCACGTCATGCGAGAGCCTGAGCGCGGTAACGCTGCACCACGATCCACATTGCCGTTTCCCAGCGCTCGCGGTATACTTTGCCGTGCAGGTAGCTCCGTTCGCGTTGGGCGGCCTGCACACGATCGCCGCACAGGCTCCGTTGGGACGACCCAACGCAGAATAGCGCATCAGGGGACGGCCCCGCCCAAGAGGTACCCTCTTATGGCGTGGGTCATTTTGTTGTTCGCGGGGCTGCTCGAAGTCGCCTGGGCCGTTTTGCTGAAGCAATCCGAAGGCTTCACCCGCCCGGGAGCTACCGCCGGGTTCGTCGCTACCCTGGTTTTGAGCATGGTGCTTCTGGCACAGGCGCTCAAGACGCTCCCAGTTGGGACAGCCTATGCGGTCTGGACTGGCATTGGCGCTGCCGGAACCGCAATCATCGGGATGCTGTGGCTCGGGGAGTCGCGCGATGTCCTGAAGCTAGTGTCGCTTGTGATGCTTGTCGCGGGTATCATCGGACTGCGCGTCTCGAGCAGTCACTAAACCGCCCTGCCACCTGATGTGGTAAGCGGGCGTGGTTGGCTTGAACCCGCCCGCGTCGTTCCAGCCCAATGGTGTTCCTCAAGCCAGCTTCTTTGTACGGGAGGTATTCAACAGGATGGAGCAACCCCCTTCTGGACTCAAACCGGAATCGTGGCTCGTCTCGGCGGGCCGCGCTTCCGAGCCAGGCGCGCCGCTGAATGTCCCACTGGTTCCCGCGTCGAACTTCATCATTGGCGAGGGGCGCGCGTACGCGCGCGACGATGGCACCCCAACCTGGGAGGCGCTCGAAGCCCTGGTCGGCGGACTTGAGGCCGGGAAGGCCGTGTCGTTCGCCTCCGGCATGGCCGCCATCTCCGCCGTGTTTGATCAGCTCGCGGTAGGCAGCCTGGTCGTGCTCCCTGATGACTGCTATCAGGGGGTTGCCGGCCTGGCGGCTGCCGGCGCTGAACGCGGGCGCTGGTCGGTGCAGCGGGTCGCAGTGGACGACACCGACGGCTGGGTTCGCGCCTGCGGCGTCGCCGACCTGATCTGGCTGGAGTCCCCCTCCAACCCGCTGCTCACGGTCGCGGATCTGGAGGCGATTTGCGCAGCCCCACGCAAGCCCGGGGCGATCGTTGCCGTGGACAACACCTTTGCCACGCCGCTGAACCAGCAGCCACTTGCCTTCGGCGCCACGGTGTCGCTGCAATCGGCGACCAAGTTCATCGGCGGCCACTCCGATTTGTTGGCCGGGGTCGCCACGACAAACGACGATGCCCTCTGGCATGCGCTGCGGAAGTCGCGCGAGTTGACTGGCGCCACCCCTGGAACGCTCGAAGCCTTTCTCGCCGTCCGCGGCGCCAGAACGCTTGCGCTACGGGTACAGTGGGCCCAGCAAACCGCCATGCTGCTTGCGGAACGGCTCGCGGAGCACCCGCAGGTCACGCTGGTCCGCTATCCCGGTCTGCCCGCACATACGACCCACGCGACGGCCAGGCGCGTGCTCAAGGGCTTTGGAACGGTCATCTCGTTCGATCTGCGTGGCGGAGCCGAGGTGGCTGATGCGGCCTGCCGCAACGTCAGGCTCATCCGTCACGCCACGAGTCTTGGCGCCGTGGAATCAACAATGGAACGACGAGCGGCGATCCCAGGACAAGAACACCTGCCACCGTCGCTCCTCCGCCTTAGCGTTGGGATTGAGGACGCCGACGATCTCTGGGCAGATCTCGACTCGGCTCTCGGCGCCGCTACTCCGTGAGGCGAACGACAGCCTTCTGCTAGGCTCGCCTCTGGACAGTTTCGTCGTCTCTTGTTCAACGTGCACCAACCGGTAGTGATATGGGGTTGGGTGAGGGGTCTGGTGCAGGACAAGCCTCCGCGCTCTTGCTTCATCCTAGAGATCGCTCTACTTCTGCCTGGAGCATCTCCGGAATAGCTGTAGCCGAGCCAGGTGAAGGTTGCGCGGGCTCCAGGCTTTTCAACGAGCTGCCGCCCCTCAAAATCTCAATCCGCAACTTGCCAACCAGTCGCGCACTCCGCCGGGCGCTCGAACCACCAGGCTAGACCTCGCAGATACAGCAATAAGCCACACCATGTGTATGATACACCGGCAGTGGCTTACGTCCTGGTGGACGCGCCGCAGCTGGACGCGAAGCTAAGTTGACCCACAAGCTTTGGGCGCTTTACCGCTGCTACCCCCTCGCCGATGCCCTGTAGCGCTCGTCGGCCAAACGACTTCAGGCGAATACGAAAGGCTTTTGCAGCCTCGCCATCAGGCATTACTTGTAGATAGCGGCTTTCTGCATTTGATAGGCGGGACAGAAGATAGTGCGATGCAATTTAATTATATCCTTACCTCTTTTTGCTTTCTCAAATATGTATTTTGTGGTGGACGTATTGATGTTTCAACATGTACGAAAGCGGCGTCTTTTAATTGGGCGTACTATTAGACATCGTAGAAACACTCCCAAAGGTGGGACGATGAAATGAGCAGCTTCATGAGCCCAAGATCAGTAAAAATTTCGTATGCCACTCCTACGATAAGCATGGTATAACACTCAAACCATTTCGCCCAGCGTCTCTGCCAACGTCGAGACGCCCATCGCCGACCCTTCCGCTTTGCCGCCCCTGTGGTGACGCAGCGACCCGCCAGGTTCCTGGAGCGCGCTATCGTTGCCACCGATAGGGTGGCGGTTAATGAGACGGTGTGAGTGGCATGGCTAAAATTGTTCTCTCCAGTCTAGGCTCGCGTGGCGACTGTCACCCTCTGCTGGCGCTCGCCCTGCGGCTTCGCGACGCAGGGCACTCTGTGCGCTTTGCCGTACCGGGCTACTTCGCCGACGACGCCCGCGCCGCCGGCTTCGAAACCATCACGCTCGCCGGCGACCTTTACGCGGCGATGGCGCCCTTCGAGCAGGCTCTCTACAGCGGCGGCTCTTCCATCGAGCAGTTCCGCCTGATCATTGAGCATGATGTGATGCCACATATGGAGGCGCGCGTCTCGCAGCTCCGCGCCGCCTGCGTCGACGCCGACCTGCTGGTCGGCAGCGGCCTGCATATCCCCGCTTCCATCGTGGCCGACTTGACCGGCATCCCCTGGGGGAGCGTGCTTTTCTCGCCCCTTAGCGTCCCGTCGGCATACATCGAGCCGATCCCGCATCATCTGCCCATCCCGGCCGGAATTCAGCGCCAGCTCACTCGGCTCTCCTGGATGGCCGGCGGCGCGCTCCTGAGCGGTGTCGCCGATAGGCCGATCAATGCCTACCGCGCAACGCTGGGCCTGGCACCACGCCACGAGCAGCTGTTGCTGGGCGCCTGCTCCGAGCGGCTGGTGGCGCTCGCCGCCTCGCCTGCCCTTGTCCCTCCGCCGCCGGACTGGCCGCCCCAGGTGCGCATGACCGGCTTCTGCTTCTGGGATGCGCCCACTGCGTGGTCAGACCCGGCGCTTGATACCTTTTGCGCAACGGGCCAGCCCCTCGTTGCAATCTCGGCCGGATCGATGTCACCCTCGGTGCCGACGGCGTTTCAGGCGTTCTATCGCGACAGCTGCGCGGCCGCCCGCGCCCTTGGGGCGCGTGTGATTATCATTGGGGCGACGCCGGACACGGCGTTGCACGGCGACGACGTGTACACCACGCCCTACGCACCGTTCTCGGTCGTCTATCCACGCTGCCAGGCAGTTATCAACCACGGCGGCATCGGCTCGATCGCCCAGGGTCTGCGGGCCGGTGTGCCGCTGCTGTGCGTTCCCTGGGGCCTCGATCAGGCCTACAACGCCGGTCAGGTGGTGCACCAGGGCGCCGGCCGCTCTATCGGGGCGCGCGCCTACTCGGTCCGACGGGCGACCGACGCGCTCCATACGCTGCTTACCGACCCCACTTACCATCACCACAGCCAGCGGCTGCGCGAGCAGATCCAGCGCGAGGATGGCCCAGCCGCGCTCCAGATCGAGGTGCAGCGACTGCTATGACCACCCTGACAACCACCCCACAGGTTCGGCTGCCCGTCCCCCGCTGGATGTGGTTCGCCGCAGGGGCCGTGGTTGCCCTCGGGACACTCTATCTGGCGCTCTATCCACTCACACTCGCCTGGCCGGCCGCCGTGTATTTGACGATCGGGCAGCTGCACACGGTCGCCTTTGCGGTCAGCACGCTGCTGCTGGCCAGGCTGAGCTTCTCGCTCCCAGGGCGTGGCGGCCGCTGGGCCGCGCGCGCCCTCCTGCTCAGCAGCCTGCTCGCCATCGGCCTTGACCTGCAGCAGCGCGTTCAGGGGCGGGAGATCACCGAGCCTTCCGGCATCATCGTCTACGTCCTGGTCTACCTGCTCAATATCGTCGCGGTGAACTGCGTGTTCCCTCGCCATCAGTGGCACTGGCGGATGGCCCTGCGCCGCTTTAGCGAGGTCGGCATCGTCATGTGCGTCGTCTACGCGGGATTGCAGTTTACGCTGCCCCGCCTGATCCCTGGCTGGTCCTGGTCGCCTGAGCTGACGCTGGCCTGCTTCCGTTTCGTCTCGACTATCGGGCTCGCCACCTCGGCCTTGATCATCTACCGGCGCTACTTTGTCGCCGGGCGCCCCGCCCTTGTCTGGGGCGCGATCGGGCTGGGCTGCATGCTCGTCACCGACCTGCTCATTTTCATCATGACCGATGTGGTCGCACGCGGCGGGAGTGCGCGCCTGATGGCTGTCGCCTCGCCAATCTGGGTGATCCAACACGGCTGCTGGCTCCTGGCGCTTGTGCAGCTCCGCCAATCACCGCTCGTGTGGCGGGATGACGCGACGGTCCAACTACCGCAGTCGCTGTGGGCCTGGGTGCGCTCCACACGACCGGGGCTGATCCTTGTCGCGCTCGCCCTGATGGTGAGCCAGGATACGGACGGCACACTCTGGATCTGGTTTGTCGTTGCCCTCATTGGGCGGGAGATCATCGTCGCCTACGAGCGCGACGTAGCCGCTGAGCGCCAAGCAGCCGCTCAACGCAATCTCGAACAGGCCCACGAGCGTATCCGCCATCTGCTCGCCCTGCGCACCGCCCACGTGAAGGGCGCCACCCACGACCTGAGCCATGGGATCGTGACCTTCTACGTAACGACCGAGGGGCTGCTTCAGGAACTTGCCGCCCACGGGATGGAGCCCGCTCAGGTACGTGACCATCGCGCTCGGGTGCGCGCCGGGATCGACCTCTATAAGGCGATGGTGCAGGACCTCCACGACGCCGCGCTCCTCGAGCAGGACGCGCTCAAGCTGCAGCTCCCCACGGTGGATATGCGGAAGGTGGTCAGCGCAATTACCCAGCAGCTCCAGCCGCGCTTTCAACAGCAGGAGTGCGAGCTTACTCTTTGTGTCCCCGACACACCCGTGTGGGCCGCGGTCGATGAGCCACGCATTGAGCGCGTCGTGATGAACCTGCTGCTCAACGCGCTGAATGCGATTGACCACGACCGGGGCGCGGTGTCCATCACGCTACGGGAGGAGGCCGATGCGGTCGTGGAGGTGCAGGACAACGGCTGCGGGATGGATGACCAGCAGCTCGCCGTGATCCGTGACCGGTTCGCAGCCATCGAGCAAGGCGACATTCCGGATAGCACGGGCATCGGGCTCAATCTCTGCAAGCGGCTGATAGACGCCCACGGCGGCCGATTCATGCTCCGCTCAACGCTGGGTTCGGGAACGACCGTGATATTTGCCCTGGGTCGAGCACCGGAGCCCTCCGAACCAGCGGCGCAACTTCAGCAGACAACCCGCGCCCCCTGAGGGCGCTTGAGCCCACACTACCCCGCGATGCCGATCCTGGCACGCACCGGAGAAGAGGAGAACCTACCCATGTCGGAATCCCGCCCCACCGACAACGCGCTACTCCTGCCTGAGCTCGTCACGATGTTGATCATCGACGACCAGGAGGACGCTCACCAACTCATCAAGCTTTCCCTCAAACATATCGAGCCACAAGACATGCAGGTGCGACTCCTCCACGCCTACAACCGGCGGAAAGCAGAGCAACTCTTGCAGCAGGAGCCCGAGATCCACCTGGCGCTGCTCGATGCACGTATGCCCGGCGGCCCAGGCAGCGATGGCCGCTGGCTCATCCCCGCCCTCCTCGAGCGGCAGATCCTGGTGGTGCCCTTTACGGTCTTCGACGACGCGGCGTCGGCGATGCAGGATCTCCTCGGCGTGACGCCACTGGCCAAGTGGGCGGCGCCAGAAGAGATCGGGCGCCACCTGACCGCGGCGATCAACAGGCGCTTTTCCGCAGGGTTCGCTCAGCAGCCCGGCCCCTGGCTCACCTTTCTCGCTCTGGAGGGAAGCGTCGCTCCAGATGACAGTCTGAATGCTCCTTCACCAGACACGCTGGACCTGAGCCCGAGCGAGATCGCGATCCTGCTATGCGAAGGCGACGACAAGGCGCCGGAGGTGATCGCGCAGGAGCTTGGCCTCAGTCCGTCCACGGTGTACGGCCACCGATCACGGCTCATGCGCAAGCTGGGGGTCACGACGAATCCGGCCCTGCGGCGCTGGGCGCGGCAATATTACCGAGAGCTGGAGCAACTCGCCAGAAAGCGAGGGATGTGATGAGCCGCATCTCCGCCCGTTCCCTTGGCCTTGCCCCCGACGACCCGTTTCCCTACCTCGCCGCGATCCTGCTGCTTGAGCGACGAAC
>DAOLDO010000333.1:0-6954 GCA_035327325.1 Chloroflexaceae bacterium
TCGATGTAGGCCAGGGCCGCCGCCCGCGCTGCCGCGGCCAGGGTCGCCACGGGCTCGCGGTGCGCGGCGATCAGGAGCGGGTCGGCCACGGCCACGTCAACGATCAGCCAGAGGCGCACGCGCCACTTGTCGGCGCTGAAGCCCTCGACCGGCCCGACGGGCACCTGCTGGCGGCGGGCGTCAACCCACTGCACGAGCACCGCCCCGGGCTGGCCCCACAGCCAGTAGCTGCCAGGGGTGTAGAGCCGGTGCTCGCCCCCGGGCAGGTGGGTCACGGCCCAGGTGCCCGGCGGCACGACGAGCAGCGCGCCCAGCCCCATGGCCTGCCGGGGCAGGGTCTGCGGCTGGGTCGCCAGCCCGGTGGCGAAGCGAGGCAGGGGAAGCTCGCGGCCCATGCGCCCGGCGTCCACCTCGCCCTGGGCGACGGCGAGGCCCTCGACGATCGCGCCCTCGACGGCGGCGCGGGCGCCCGTGGTGATCTGGCTGGCCATCGTGAACCTCCGTGTTACACTTACGGCTGAAAAGCGACGATCAATCCCCGCCCGCCAAGGGCCTCCCAGGCCAGAGCATCGGCGAGCCGGTTGAGCTCGCGCGGGATGGCGACGAGCTCGAGGCGGACGAAGCGGGCGGCGAGGGCCGCGGCCCGCTCGTGGAGCGGGCGCAGGGGCCCGGCGCGGACGGCGTAGCGCCCGGCGATCTGCGCGACGGCGACCTGGCTGTCGCTCATGCAGCGCACCGCGGCGCCTGGGTAGGCGCGGAGGGCCAGGTCGAGGCCGGCGATGATCGCCTGGTACTCGGCCTCGACACAGGTGGCCGCGGGGGCGCGCAGGCAGCGCGTCCGCAGCACCTCGCCGCGAGGACTGCGCACGACGACCCCGATGCCCGCGAAGCCCCCCGGGCGCTGCCCGGGCGTGCCGTCCACCTGGACGATGACCGCGGGCGCGCTCACGGCGCCCACGACGCCACCGCGGCGGCGAGGGCGACGAGGCCCCCGGCGATCAGGATGAGCGTCCCGGCCATGCAGCCCCGCAGCGCCCGGGCGGGCGAGAGGCGCGCCGGGCGCAGGGCGCGCATGTCGAGGGTGAGGGCGGCGACGCCGAGGGCGGCGAAGAGCGCCGCGGGGGCGAGCAGGCACCAGACCATCGTGTTGCTCCTTTCCCTGTCGGCGGGGCGCGTCGGCGGCTGCGTATGGGCCCAGCCTACGGCAGCCGGGGCGCGGTTGCCAGAGCGCGAACCTCAGCGGCGCCTTTGCGGGCGCTGAGGTTCGCCCGTCGCTCGGCGCAGCGCCCCATACGCACCCGCTGGAATAGAGCGTAGCTGCCAGGGGCGTCACAAATGGGCCAACCATGGGCGCATGCCGGCCCGCCGCGCCGCGGGCCCTGAGGGGAGCGTGAGGAATCCGTGAGCTATGTGTTGGGGGAAGGCGCTATCATGGACGCTGTGGCGCACCAAAGGGCGAAGCCGGGGCGCCACGGGCCAGGGGCGGCGGGCGCGTCGTGGGACTACGCAGTGGAGAGGGATATGCAAAGCACTACCAAAGGGGCGCCGGGGCAGCTGGTCGCGCTGGCGGCCGACCTCGTGACACCGCAGAGCTTCGAGCTGGTGGGCGAGGTCTGCACCCTGGGGCGGGCCGAGGGCTGCAGCATCCTGGTGCAGCACCCGCTCGTCTCGCGGCTCCACGCCCGCATCGAGCGCGGCGGGCCCCGCTACATCCTCGCCGACGCGGGGAGCGCCAACGGAACCTTCGTCAACGGCCAGCGCCTGCGCGGCCACCACACCCTGAGCGACGACGACATGATCGGGCTGGGCAGCACGCGGCCGCTGCTGCGCTTCGTTGACCCCGACCCGACGCTGATGGCCGAGGGGCAGCTGCGCTACGACGAGCCCAGCATGAGCTTCTGGTACGGCGACCAGCCGCTCACGCTGACCCCGATGCAGTTCCGGCTGCTCCACTACCTCTTCCAGCACGCCGGCGAGATCTGCACGCGCGAGAGCTGCGCCCAGGCCATCTGGGGGCGCGACTACGACCCCGGCATGGACGCGGGGGCCCTCGACCAGGCGCTCAACAGCCTGCGGCGGGCCCTGCGCTCGGCCAGCCCCGCGGCCGACCTGATCGAGACCCGGCGCGGCCTGGGGGACGTGCTGCACTACTGACGGGCCCGGCAGGGCCTGAGGGCAGCTAGCGCCTGAGGACCGGCAGGTAGACGAAGCTGTCCGGCCGCGGGCCCGCCAGTCCCGGCGTGAGGGGCTGCGGCCCCTCGATGCGCCAAGGCGCCGTCAGGCGCGTCCCCCCGACGGTGACCAGCACCTCGCGGCCGAACGCCCCGCAACCCGCCAGCTGCCCGGCCCCCGCGGCCTCGACGTGCACGACGAAGACCGCCAGCTCACCCTGCCGCCGCGCGCTGGAGCGCCCGCAGACGGCGCCGCCCACCGTGGCGACCACCTCGGAGCCGGCGAGGGCGGCCGGGAGCGCGCCATAGTAGGTCGCCGGCGGCGGCGGGAGGGTCAGGTTCTGCGCCGGCCCCGCTCCCAGAGCGCCCGGGCCCCGCACCGGCAACGAGGTGGGGCGCACGGTGCGGATCCAGTAGCTCTCGCCCGCGCGCAGCTGGTCGAGGTCGTTCACCCACCCTGGGACGTCCACGTCGAAGAGCTGCCAGGGGCTGAGCACCCGCGCCGAGTCGTAGCCGTAGAGGGTGGTGAAACGCCCGTCCGAGCCGCCGAGGGCCTGGGCGAGGGGCTGGGTGGCGCCGGGGTATGACGGGACCAGGTTCCAGCCGGCCCGGTCGAGCGGGAGGGCCAGGCTGGTCATCAGCTGGTAGAGGCCGGGCCGCGCGATGGCGGCCGCCACCTCGTTGCGCTCGGGGTCGAGCTGCGACTCCAGCGCCTCCCACCGCGGCGGGCTCTGCGCCTCGTTCCAGTAGTAGGCGACGATGTTCGGCTCCTGGCTGCCTGGCACCTCGTCGCCCAGGTAGCCGATGTTGAGCGAGAGCTGCGCGAAGCCGGCCCCAGGCGTCGCGCTGAGCCTGTAGGCCCGGCTCACCGGCGTGGCCCAGCCGGGGGGCGCGGGCGGGCTGTCGCTGGCCATCAGGGTGAAGAACTGGCCCTCGGCGAAGCTCGTGTCGGGGCTGAAGACGATCGCCTGGCCGTCCGACGAGAGCACGGGGGCCGTGCGCGCCCACCCCTTGCCGGGGTTGCTCCGCGGCGCCGTGCGCGCCCACCCCTTGCCGGGGTTGCCCCCGGTGCGGAAGTCAACCACGGTCTCGCGCCGCTGGCCCGTCTCCTCCACCCAGAGGTGCAGCAGCCCCTCGAAGGCGGGCGCCGAGGCCGGGCGCTCGATGCGCAGCCGGTAACTGCCGCCCGTGGCCGCCAGGGTGGCCTCCGGCGACGCGGGGCCGCTGCCCGGGTAGAGCCTGGCGCGCATGGCGAGCCCGGGGGACAGGCCGCGCACCTCCAGGTCGAGGGTGGCCGAGTTGACCGGCGTGAGCCTGATGTCTGGTCGCCAGTCCGTCACCGGGGCGAGGCGGATCTGCTGGTTGGGCGCGTCCACGGTCCGGCAGCCGAGGCGCTGGCGGTCGAGCTCCATGACGCACACGCGGTCGCCGGGCTGCGCGCCCCGCGCGTTCACCTGGTCAACCACAGGGCGCCCGAGGTCCACCAGCCGGTCGCCGCCCTGGCCCGCGCCGCGGCTCTGGAACAGGAACGCGCGCGCCCCGCGCCCGGGCAGCGGGCTGAGCAGGCCGCCCTGCGGGTTCACCAGCAGGTAGACCGGCGGGTCAATGGCAACTGTCTCGCTCACAGGGGCGACATAGCTGATGGTCGTGACGGCCAGGGGCACGCGCGCCGGGCCGGGCTGCGCGCCGAACGCCGCGGGCGCGTTGAGGGCGAAGCCGGAGCCGGCGTGGTCGTAGAGGGCCTTGATCGTCGCCCAGTCGGAGCGCCCGGTGCTCTGCTGCGAGAGGGTGCTCGCGCAGCGCTGGCCCCAGCCGCCGTCGGGGTGGAACTCGCTGAAGTCGTCCCGGTAGGGGTCGGTCATCGCGCCGGGGCAGGCGTCGCCGCTCACCAGGCGCCCGGCGGCGTCGAACCCGAGGTAGTTGTCGTCGAGAAACAGGGCGAAGTGCCCGATCTCGTGGGCGAAGGCCCGCGCCCAGTCGTCGCTGAGGGCCGAGGTGGCCTCGCCGAAGCGGTTCCAGACCGAGCCCATGCGCACCTGGCCGGGGAGGTAGGTCTCGGCGACGGCCGGGCTCGGGTCGGCCCGCTCGGCGCCGACGAGGCCGCCCTTGACCGCGTTGGGGCGCAGGCGGTTCGAGGCGTAGATCCTGATGTGGGCGTCGTCCCAGCGGGCCCGGTCGTGGTAGACCGTGATCGCCCCCAGGGCGACCTGGCCGTCGCTCCAGTCGAAGAGCAGGTCGGAGGCCCGCCTGAGCTCCCGGTCGAGCTGGCTGAGGAACTGCGTGTCGCGCCGGGCGTCCCACTCCAGGGCGACCTCGAGGTCGAGGAGCATGAGGGGCTGGCTGGGCCGCACGACGACGGACTGCGCCCCGTGCTGCTGCACGAGCTGCATCGCCAGGCCGGTCTCGGTGGGCGCGGCGCTGGTGTGGAAGCGGGCGACGGTTCCGTCGCTGCCGACGGGGCGCAGGGCGACCAGGCGGTCGCCGACGGCCAGGGGCGGCCGGCCCTGGAGGTAGCCGTTGGCGTCGGTGGCCAGCTGGGGCAGGCCCGGCCGGCGCGGGGGGATCAGGGCGGCGCCGAACTCCTGGCTCGCGGGGAGGCGGTAGACGAGCGCCCCCTCGACGGGGCGGCCGGCGGTGTCGAGGACGCGCGGCTGGAGGCCCCGCACGCGGAAGGGGTCGCTGGTCGCCGTGGCGACGGCCTGGCGGAACGGGCCGGCGCCGCCTGTGGCGGCCTCGATGCGCACGACCACATTGTCGGAGAAGCCCGTCACCTCGCTGGCCGCGAGGTCCCACGGGAAGAGGTGCGTGACCCCGTTGGTCTTGATCTCCAGCGACCAGGCGAGCAGCCGGCCGGCGTCGCCGCCCATCTGATCGGCGAGCTCGAGGGTCCAGGCGCCGAAAGGGCTGCGCCCTTGAAATGCAGCGAGGCTCTGCTGAGGCTGGAACCGCCCGCTGAACGGGGCGGCCCCCGTGGTGATCGCCGCCGGGGCGGCGTCGTCCAGCAGCAGGCCGAGCATGTTGGCACCCCCACCGCCGACGCGGTTGAAGAGCTCCACGCGCGTCCCATCAGGGCCGCGCAGGCTTGCGCGCAGATCGCCCACAAAGCCGTGCTCGAGGCTGAGGCGCACCTTGACGTCGGTGATCTGCACCGGGCGGAAGCTGACCACCTCGCCGACAGTCAGCGTTGACGCGAGGGTGCTCAGATCGCCAATTGATACGGGACTCCCGATAGGGGCCCTGTAGCGCTCACGCAGAGTGTGCAGGTTGGTCAGGGACCTGCCCGCCGCGGGGCGTGCTATCCGCCAGACCCCGCCCCCGTCAAGCGAGTACCAGGCGCGGACGTCGCGCACCGGCTCGCCCTCCTGGTCGAGCAGGCCGAAGGGCACCTCGATGACCGGGCCGCTATGGATCGTCGCGGACGAGAAGCCGCCGCCGCGACGATCCTTGCCGGGCCGCTGCACAGCGACTCGCACTGCGTTGGCCGGCAACTGGGGATGGGGGCTGCGGTGGTTTTCAAGAATGCTCGCGTACTCGCCCTCCTTTATGACAACGTCTAGATCGCCGTCATTGTCCATGTCGGCTAACGCTGTTTGTTGAAGATAGAGGTAAGGCGAGTTCTCGATCACAGGGCCCGGGCTAAAGCGTCCGGAGCCATCATTGTGATAGATCTGACTCCGGCGCCCACCGCTGGTAATGCCCCAGTTACTGCCGAGCAGGATATCCGGGTGTCCGTCCAGGTTCACGTCCCCAAGCGAAAGGCTCCAGGTCTGTAGCGCTGCTGGATGGATAGGACCGCTTAGGGTAAACCGGCCCGTGCCATCGTTCATAAACACCGAACTCGGGCGACACTGGGCATCAGATGGACAAAGAATACCGATCGCCAGATCGAGGGAGCCGTCAGCATTCAGATCGCCAAGAGCAAGCGCGCTCACGGGCCCACCTGCGCTGACCTGCGGGCCAGGGGTAAATTGGGCCGAGCCATTATTCTTGAACAGCTGCACAGTGTTGCCGGCAAGGGTGAGTAAAATATCGAGATCCCCATCCCCGTCAACATCGCCGAGGGCCGCGGTCGTGCTGGCCGAGCCTATGGCTTTACTGAATGTGAACCTTCCCTCGCCCACATTAAGGTATACCCGGTTATCAGCCAACAGATCGAGTCTGCCATCGCCGTTCAAGTCGCCCAGCACAAGCGATGATGGTGACAGATCGAGGGTGTCACTGGCTGAGAACGCGGCCGTGCCTGAATTGAGATAGACCGTGCCCTCGACCACCGCGTCCATGTGCCCATCACCGTTAAGATCGCCCACGGCTAAGACGTCGGGCTCCCCAGGAAATGCCACGCCTCGCGCAAAGCTGCCCTCGCCTGTGTTTAGCAGCACCTGATCACCGCTCACAAGATCCAGCCGTTGATCTCCATTAAGGTCGCCTACTGCCAGCACCTTACCATTTGACGTACTCTCGGCAGCCCGAGCTCTGACCATCGCAGCTGCAAGCCGATTACCAAAGACAAACGTTTTGTTGACTCCAAGGACAAGATCTATACCATAATCATTATCAAAGTCCCCGGCCACTATATATTCTACACCGTAATAACTATATGGCCCGAGGGACTGGCCTTCCCGAAAAGAGCCATAGCCGTCACTCATCAGGATCTCGCTAAGTTGATAAACTCCGCAGTGGCGCGTACATATATACCCGGGGGCGAGATCGAGATCGCCATCGCTGTCGAAGTCGGCCACCGTCAGGCTTTCCGTGAGGGAGGGGTTTAAGAGCAGAGGCTCCG
>DAOLDO010000334.1:0-6946 GCA_035327325.1 Chloroflexaceae bacterium
CCGCTCGCCCTTCGCCCTGGCCTCAGCGCGGTTGCGGTGCACGTGGCGCAGCAGCTCGACCAGGTGCTCGCCGTCGGGCTCGGCCCAGCGCGCGCCCTTGTAGAGCGGCTCCCCCGCGTCGGCCGGCGCCAGGCCCCCCACGCGCAGCGGGTAGCCCACCGCCTCGTCCACGAAGGCCGTCGGCCCGCCCCAGGCGGTGACGATCGCCGGCGCGCCGCAGGCCATAGCCTCGAGGGCCGGCATGCACCAGCCCTCGCCGCGGCTCGGCAGCACGAAGCAGTCGGCCGCCCGGTACAGCTCGGCCAGCTCGGCCGGCGCCATGGCCCGGTTGTAGAGCACGCCCACAGGCGGCGCCGGCGCCGGCAGCGCCGCGGCCAGCTCGCGCAGCGGGTTGCCCGCCGGCGCCCGGCTGTCAAGCTTCAGCAGCAGCAGCACCGGGTCGGCGGGCCGGAACGCGGCCCTGTAGGCCCGCAGCAGCACGTCCCACCCCTTGCGCCGCCCCCACTCGAAGACCGAGATGAAGACTGTGCGCTCCGCCAGGCGCTCCCGCGGCGGCCCCGGGCTGAACCGCGCCAGGTCCACGCCGAGCGGCACGTCGTACACCGGCCGGGCCACACCGCTCGCCCGGAACATCTCGGCGCCCCACGCGGTCGGGGCCCAGACCTCGTCCATCTGGTTGGCCTGCTCGACCCAGGCGGGCGGCAGGCGGTCCACCTCGAGCATGGTGAAGCCGACCCTGTAGCGCCCGCTGTTTTTGGCGAACAGGTCGCCGCGCCCGTAGACCACCTGGGGCACGTCGAGGCGCAGCGGCCGCCCCTGCAGGGCCCTGATGCGCGGGTCGCTCGGGCCCTGGGCGGCCTCGCGGTCGTCCGAGTCGAAGAGGTAGAGCGGGCGCACCGCGCGGCCCCTGGCCTCGAGGGCCAGGACGAGGGCCCGCGCCGAGCCGCTGTAGCCGGTGAGCGAGGCGAACGACGAGTGCCAGACCAGGTCGGTCATCGCTCGGCCTCGAGGGCCCGCAGGCGCGCCTCGAGCCCGGCCCTGGCGGCCCGCTCCGCGTCGAGGTGCGCCGTGAGGCTGTCGATCACCCTGGCCAGGTGGGCGTGATAGGCGCTCGCCTGCCCCAGCTCCGGGCCGAGCAGCCACCAGGCCAGCCGGGAGCGCAGCCGGGCGACCAGGCCCCGCGCCGGCCCCGGTCGCAGCTCCCAACCGGCGTGGAGCGCTGCCAACTCGCGGGCCAGGAAGGGGTCGCGGGCCGCCAGGTCGCTCAGGGCCGGCAGGGCGTGCAGGGGCGGGCCGCCCTCGCGCAGCCCGCGCTCGACCGCGGCCAGCAGGGGCTCGCCCTCCGGCACCACGAACAGGGGCTCGCCCCCCCTGGCCTGATCTGCGGCGTCTCCAGCGCTCATCGGCGCTATCCTACCATAAAACGCCCCCGCCCCCACGGCGGGGGCGGGGGCTGGGCGGGGGTGGGGCTGCCTCAGGCCTCACCCCCGCCGCTGCGCGGCCCCCCCTCTCCGCAGCGGAGAGGGGGAGGGGGGTGAGGTCCGAAACCGGCGAGGGACTTCCGCCGGGCAAACCTACCGGTTCACCGTCGGCAGCCCCACCTGGGTGACGTCGCCGACCACGCGCAGGGTCACGCTGATCGGCAGGTCGGGCACGCCGGGCGACTCGAGGTTGACCATGGCGGTGTAGGTGCCGCCGCCCTTGCCCGCCGCGCTCACCCCCAGGGTCAGCGTGCGGCCCGACACGCTCGCGCTGACGATGTCCCTGTTGGCGCCGCCCACGCTGGCGCTGGGGCTGATGCCGCTCCCGTCGGCCGAGCCGATCAGGATGCGGTACTCGCGCGTCTCGCCGCTCTCGGCGATCACGCGCAGCTCCCTCACCGTCGCGGTGAGCCCGGGCTGCGCGAGCAGGGCCCGCCCCTCCGGGGTGCGCACGAGCTGGGGCCACGGCGCGCTGTAGGCTTGCTGGTTGCCCTGCGGGCTGCCCAGCCGCCCGGCGAAGTTCGTCCAGGCGTAGAGCAGGCCGCGGCTCGCGTCGAAGGGGGTGTTGGTGCCGCCGATCACCACCTCGAGGTCGCCGTCGCCGTCCAGGTCTCCCACGGCGGGGGTGGACTTCAGCGTGCCCCAGGCGAAGAGCGCGAGCTGGCTGCCGCAGCCGGGGCCCTGGCAGGTCAGCGGGGCCCCGGTGTCGCCGCGCAGCACGTGGACCGACCAGAAGTTGGCGGCCAGGACCTCGAGCGAGCCGTTGCCGTCCAGGTCGGCGATCACGGGCGACTGGAGGTCGCCGCCTGACCAGTCGTTCGAGCCCGAGTTCGGGTCGCCCGGGGCGCGCTCCCACTTGGGGCTGGGGCTCTCGGGGTCCCAGGCGACAATGCGGCCCGGGGCAAGCGCTCGATTTGCGGCAAAGTCATAGGCGCCCATCACCGTGGCCACGATCTCGAGCCGGCCATCGCCGTCAATGTCGCCGGCGGCGGGGGAGGACTGGACGCAGCCCGGGGCGTTGAGGGTCTGAAGCACCGCGCCCGTGGCCGGGTTGACGATCTTCACCCAGCGACCGAGGTTCGTCGTGCCGAAGGTGTCAGGGGCATTACCAAAGTAGCAACCGGAGCCGATCGCCACCTCGAGGCCGGCGCTGTTGGGCAGCAGGTCGGCGGCCAGGGGCGACGAGTAGAGGGCCTGGTCGAAGAAGGTGCGCCAGATGAAGCCGGTCTGGAAGGGGATGCGCGCCGGCGAGCGCGGCGCCGTCTCGAAGGCGTGCAGGAAGCCGCCGTTCTGCGTCGGCGGGCGGAGGTTCGGGTTGGCCGTGATGTCGGTGGCCACGATCAGCTCGAGCTGGGGGTCGCCGTCCACGTTCAGGAACAGGGGCGTGGCGAAGACCGTGTCGGCGGCGTGGTAGTACCAGCGCACCGAGCCGTCGCCGTTGAGCAGGTAGACGTTGCGGTCGAGGCCGCCGAAGGCGACCTCCATCCTGCCGTCGCCGTCCGTGTCGGCGATGGCCGGGGCCCCGATCACGGCGTGGAGCTGCTCGGGCGGCTCGGGGGTCTGGCTCTCGAACGCCTGCAGGCTGAAGTTCCACGCCTGCTGCCCGTCGGGCCCGCGGAAGACCACCACGCCGCCGTCGCAGGCCCGATTCGTGGGCTCGATCGGGCCGTAGCCGACCAGGACGTAGGGCGTGCTGCCGCCCATTAGCGGGCCGACCGTCGGCCGGCTGTTGATGTGCGAGAAGGAGCTGCACCCGGCGTCGGGCACGCGCTTCTCCCAGAGCAGGGTCCCGTTGGCCCTGTAGGCGTAGACCCGGCCGTCCACGCCGCCGACCACCACCTCGCGGCCGTTGCCGGCGTTGCCGTCCACCTCGGCGATGACGGGCGAGCCGCGCAGGATCGGGCCGCCGGCCAGCTTGATGCCGTGCTGCCCGGAGGTATCGTCCCGGTACCGGTCGGGGTGGGTCCAGCCGGGCTGCGGGGGCGGCTGGTCCTTGTAGCCCGCGGCCACGGGCTGGGCCAGGGCGACCACGGCGAGGGCGACGATCAGTGTCGCGCCAAGGGCGTGCTTCTTCAGCATAGCTTTCTCTCTCAGGAGGGCGGCGCGCCGCTGCGCCGCCCCCGGCGAACGAAGGGCACGGCAGGATAGCACGGGTGTTCGAGCAGATCAAGGGGGTGCGGGGTGGCCCCTGCCACCTAAACGTAGGCGCGGGCAATAACGGGACCATTACCCGGGGCAATTTCGCTCCCACCCGCGCGCCGGGACAGGCCACAGAAGGGCCGGCGCGAATCCGGTATACAATAGGCCGGTTTCTGGCGCCCCTTGCAACGACAGAAAGGCACCCGATGCGCAGCACTGCCGCGCGTGCTCTGACGGCCCGCGGGCTGGCCCGCCTCCAGCTGATCCTCGGCCGCTTCCCCGACGAGGCCCACTACATCAGGGCCGTCTTCCGCGCCGTGCTCGACCGCGAGCCCGACCCCGCCGCCCTCGCCCACTACAAGGGCGCCCTCGCCCAGGGCCGGGCCACCCGCGCCGATGTCTACAACGACGTCCTCGCCTCCGAGGAGCGCCGGCGGCGCCTGCTGGACGAGGAGTCCGAGCGGGCCTCGCCGCGCTGGCTCGACGGCGTGCTCTGGCTGCGGATCAGGGGGGAGGAGGCCCGCCTGGCCCGGGCGCACCCCGGGCTGCCCGCCGACGAGCGCTTCCTGCGCGCCGCCTACATGGTGCTGCTCCGGCGTCCCCCCGACGACGAGGCCAGGCGGTATCTCAGCGGCGAGCTGGCGCGCGGCGCGATGGATCGGGCGAGGGCCTTCCGCACCCTACGGGCCAGCCCCGAGTTCGTCGAGCAGCAGGGCCTGCGGCTCCACCCCGACCTGCGGGCCAGGCTCTACGG
Organism: Chloroflexaceae bacterium; assembly: GCA_035327325.1. GTDB lineage: Bacteria > Chloroflexota > Chloroflexia > Chloroflexales > Chloroflexaceae > CAIWXH01. Next base: position 4,375 of record DAOLDO010000334.1, read on the forward strand.
CGCCGTGGCGGCGCGCTACCTGCGGGCGGCCGGCCGCCGGGCCTGGCCCCTCGACCCCGAGCGCTTCCTCCAGGCCGCCTACGGCGCGCTGCTCGGCCGCGAGGTTGACGCCGCGGGCGCCCAGATGTTCCTCGGCCCGCTCGGGCGGGGCGCTCTGAGCCCCGTCCAGGTGCTCGACTCGATCTGCGACAGCTCGGAGTTCAAGCAGCGCTTCGACCTGCCCATCAGGCCCCTCGACGCCCTGCACCAGGCGCGCATGCTGCTCATCCAGACCCGGCTGCCGCCCGCCGAGGAGGTCGTTGACCTGGGCGGCGCGGCCCACAACGAGCCCCGCGGCGCCCTGCTGATGATGGGCTACCCCTACCGCCCCCGCTCGATCACTATCCTCGACCTGCCGCCCGACGACCGCATCGGCGGCGCCGCCGCGGCCGAGCGCCTCCAGCACCTGGTCACCGACGAGGGCACCACCGTGCGCTACCTGTACCGCTCGATGGCCGACCTCGACCCCATCCCCGACGCCTCGGTTGATATGGTCGTCTCGGGCGAGAGCATCGAGCATATCTCCGAGGCCGACGCCGAGCACGTCTGCGACGAGGCCTGGCGCATCCTGCGCCCCGGCGGCTCCTTCTGTCTCGACACGCCCAACGCGCTCCTGACCCGCCTCCAGCTGCCCGACCAGCTCATCCACCCCGAGCACCAGAAGGAGTACCGGCCCGACGAGATCCGGGAGATGCTCGAGCGGCGCGGCTTCGCGATCGCCGACGCCGCCGCGATCTGCCCGATGCCCGAGTGCCTCGCGAGCGGCGTGTTCGACTTCGCCGAGATGACGCGCAATATCGGCCTCTCGGACAACCCCGACGAGGGCTACATGTTCTACTTCCGGGCCGTCAAGCCGTAGACCCTGTAGCCGCCCTCGTCGTAGAGCAGGCGCAGCTCGGGCAGGGCCGCGGCCCTGGCGGCCCACTCGGCCGCCCTGGGCCCGAGGGCGCCCTCGTCAACGATCACGTAGGCCGTGCCCCAGCGCCGCAGCAGGTTGATCGCCCGGCGGCTCGGGAAGCTGGCGAGGGCGTCGAGCCCCTCGGCGAAGAGTGGCGGCGGGAAGGTGCCGTACCACAGGTTGCTCGGCCGGCCCTGGTAGCTCGCGTAGAGCACCTGGCTGCCCGTGGGCCACGGCGTGGCAGGCAGCTCGATTGTGGCGCCATGGCCGGGCCGCGCGCCGAGCCAGCGGTCCACAGGGCGCGGGCCGGCGGGGACGTACCCGGTCACGGCGGCCAGCTCGAAGAGCAGCAGAGCCGCGGCGGCGCAGGCGGCCGTCCTGTAGGCGCGACCCCGGATGGCGGTCAGCCCCAGGCCGATCAAGCAGGCCAGGCAGAGGATCAGGTAGAGCACCACCCGGTTCCAGACCCTGATCCCGTCGAGCAGGGGCACGTGCTGGTTGATGAGCAGGGCGGGCAGCGGCACGAGGGCGCCGCCGGGCAAGGCCAGGAACGGCCCGAGGGTGAGCACGAAGGTGGCGGCGATCAGGGCGGCGAGGGCCACGGCCAGGCGCCGCGGGCGGCCCAGCCAGAGGCCCACGGCGGCGAGGGCCATGACGCTGTAGCCCGGGGCGACCAGGTGCTCGCCGCCGTCGCCGCGCTGGAACTGCCGCGCCCAGTCTCCGAACAGCGGGTGGTAGGGGTTCGGCCGCAGGTAGTCGTCGGGGCGCGCGGCGTGCACGGCCAGGTTGGCGAGGTCCTGGCGCAGGGCCGTCCCCTCGGCGCGCACCTCGAGGTAGGGCTGGGCGAACGGGGCCACGAGGGCGACGAGCACCAGCGCCCCGAGGGCCAGGGGTCGCCAGGAGGTAGCGGCCCAGGGGACGACCCGGCGCAGCCCGAGGCGGAGCGGGACGTAGGCGGCCATGAAGAGGGCGAAGGTGGTGCCGTAGTAGAGCGAGGCCCAGGTGGCCAGGGCCAGGCCCACGGCGGCCACGTAGGCGTCCCAGCTGCGCCGCCGGGTCAGCAGGCCCTCGAGGCCGTAGAGGGCCAGGGGCAGGAACTGGGTCGGCATCAGCGGGAGGTGGCCCCTGAGGTGGTAGAAGCGGCGCACGGCGAAGGCGAAGGCGATGGCGCCGACGAAGGCGGCCAGGCGGCGGGCGCCGAGCCGGTGGATCAGCAGGTAGCAGAAGAAGCCCGACAGGACGTACGAGGCCAGGTTGAGCAGGTTGTAGCTGGCGATCGGCCCGAAGAGCCGGGTGAGCGGGAGGCCGAGCAGCGTATTGGCCGGGGTCATCTCGCTGTGGGCCAGCTCGAAGCCCGCCGGGTGCATCAGCTCCGGCACGAAGGTGGGGCTCTGGCGCCTGTCCAGGAGCTGCTCGCTGAACAGCTCGAGCTTCCAGACGTACTCGAAGGCGTCGCCGGGGTGGCCGGGGACGTGGGTGGCGAGGCGGGGCAGGAGCGGCCAGAGCATCAGCGCGGTGAGGGCGACGAAGCCGGCCATGGCCGGCCAGTGCAGCCGCAGCCACCGGCGCCAGGGCAGCGGCCCGTCGCCAGGACCCGGGCGCGCGACGAGCAGCGCCGCGGCGGCGAGCAGGCCG
>DAOLDO010000335.1:0-6946 GCA_035327325.1 Chloroflexaceae bacterium
TTGTACGCCCCGGCCAGGTCGCGCAGATAGTGCAGCAGCGCCCAGACCAGCACGATCACCCCGAGCATCTCGAGCAGCTCCTCGACCGTGAAGATCAGCGAGTGAGGCAGGTTCGTGATCCCATAGAAGCTGGCGTGCGCCGCCGCCACAGCCTCCAGCCCCATCGCGCCGCCGACGAGGCACGCGCCCGCCAGGAGCACGCGCAGGCGGAACACCCTGGGCAGGTGCAGCAGGAAGCGTAAGAAGGCGAAGCCGACCGCCACGCCCGCCAGGGCAGCGGGGATCACCCAGAGGAAGTGCGAGCGCACATCCGTGATGCCCAGCGACTGCGCCAGCAGCGCGCTCACCAGCTCGTGCAGCTGGATAAACTCGTCCATCGCGAGGGCCAGGAAGACCGCCGACAGCACGTACCAGTGGCCGACAAAAGGCCGCGCCAGCCGCCGCGAGGCCACCGCCACCGCGAGCAGCAGGCCCGAGGCGAGCAGCAGCAGCAGCACCGAGTAGAAGGTCGGGACGTTCGCCTCGCGGTTGACGTCGAACAGGTTGAGCACATTGTTGGGGACTAGGCCGCCAAACAGGTAGCGGAGGACCTGCACCCCCAGGTTTAGCAGCGCCAGCCCGACCGCCAGCAGAGCCAAGACCTGCAGGACACGCCGCGGCCGGATGGTGACCCGGTGGTGCAACTCGTGCTGCATGCGGCAAGCCCTTTCCCCTGGAGGCACACGTCAGCGCGGTGCGAGCTGCGATCTTGATAATATTCCCTTAACCAGGGCTTATTGTAGCCTACCCCCTCACGGGCCACAGATGACAATGTCGTCATCGGCATGGGCTACCCCCGGGAGGCGAGGAAGGCCGCCCCCTTGCCCACCCGGGGGTTAACGGGCACGCCCGCCGCGCAGAGGGGGCACGCGTCGGCGGCGTAGCTCTCGAGGGGGACCTCGGCCAGGCGGTAGAGCTCGGGCGCGCCGAGCTGCGCCGCCGTGACGCCGCCGCGGTTCACCAGGGCGCCCACGCCGACCGCCGCGCCGCCGGCCGCGGCGACGGCCTCGACCACCATGCGCGCCGAGCCGCCCGTGGTCAGGATGTCCTCGACCACCAGCACGCGCCGCCCGGCCACCAGGGCGTCATAGCCGCGCCGGAAGACGCGCCGCCGCGCCTCGCCCGCCCCCTCCTCCTCGGCGTAGACCGCCAGCACCTCGCGGCCGGTGAGCGCGCCGAGGTGGTGGGCCGTCCACTGGGCCAGGATCACGCCGCCCACGGTCGGCCCGGCCACCACCTCGACGCCCGCGGCGACGAAGTGGTGCGCCAGCCGCGCGCAGACCGCGCTCGTCGCCGCCGTGTGCGGGTAGAGGGCGTCCTTGTTCACGTAGCTCGCGCCGTGGCGGCCCGAGGTGTAGACCAGGTGGTCATCCATGATCAGGGCCCCCACCTGGGCGAGCAGAGCGAGCACATCGGCGCTCTCGCCGCGAAGTTCATCCTTCATCGTTCATCCCTCATCTCTCCCCAAGCTCGGCCACGAGGCGCGCGGCCGCGGCGGCGGGGTCGGGCGCGGCGGTGATGGGCCGGCCGACCACCAGGTAGTCGGCGCCGGCGGCGAGGGCCTCGTCCGGGGTCAGCACGCGGCGCTGGTCGCCCGCGACGGCCCAGCCCGGGCGCACCCCCGGCGTGACCACCAGGGGCCCCGGCCCGCAGGCGCGCCTGATCGCCCCCACCTCCAGCGGCGAGGCGACGATCCCGTCGAGCCCGCAGGATTGGGCCAGGCGGGCCAGGTGGGCGACCTGCTCCTCCAGGCCCGCGGCGACGCCGAGCTCGTCGCGCAGGGCCGCGGCGTCCACGCTGGTCAGCACGGTGACGCCGAGCAGCAGGGGCCTGTGGGGCGCGGCGGCGGCGGCCTCGGCGGCGGCCAGCAGCATGGCCGCGCCGCCCTGGCAGTGGAGGGTGAGCATACGCACCGCCGGGCCCAGGGCGCACACGGCGCGCACCGCCCCCGCCACGGTGTTGGGGATGTCGTGCAGCTTCAGGTCGAGGAAGACCGCCCCGCCCGCGGCGACCACGGCCTCGACCACCCGCGGGGCCCCGGCGGCCGTGCACAGCTCCAGCCCGACCTTGAAGCCCCCGACGTGGGGCCGCAGCGTCCGCGCCAGATCCAGGGCCGCGTCCAGGCCGGGCGTGTCGAGGGCGACGAGCACCCGCTCGCGCGGGGTGAGGGCGGTCCGGTTCATAGGTAGAGCACCAGGTAGACGGCGACCCCGATCAGGGTCGCGGCCATGTAGAGGCCGTAGGCCCAGCGCATGTATGGCTTGTAGTTCTGGAAGCGCAGCCGCTCGGGCACCAGACCGTTGCCGCGCAGCACGACGAAGAGCCCGAAGATGAGGGCGGCGGCACCGACGATCTCGTGCCCGGTCATGGAGAGGAAGGCCGACGGCGGCAGGTCCACGTTCTCGGCCGGGTCAACCGTGAGCAGCGACGGGATCATGATCCCGAAGACGAGGATGGCGTTGACGACCGCGGCGGCCGTCTGCACCCAGCGGTGGGCCTCGTAGCGCCCCCTGAGGGCCAGCCAGGCGCCGACGCTGAAGGCCAGGGCCACGACGATGCTGCCGACCAGGGCGATGTCCGCCGCCAGGGATGCCTCGGTGCCGAGGAAGCCGAGTGTGTCCATGTCTCCCCTCGTCTAGCTGGGGGCGGCCGCGCGCCGCCTTGCCAGGCCCCTGTTGATGCGCCGCGGCAGCCCGGGCCCCTCGTAGACCAGGCCCGTGTAGACCTGGACGAGACTGGCCCCGGCGTCGAGCATGCGGCAGGCGCCCGCGGCGTCGAAGATCCCGCCCACGCCCACGATCGGCAGGCGGCCGCCCGTCTCGCCGGCCACGAAGCGCACCACCTCGAGGGCCCGCGCCGCCAGGGGGCGCCCGCTGAGCCCGCCGGCCTCGACCGCCAGGCCCGGGTGGGCCGCGCGCAGCCCCGCGCGCCCGGTAGTGGTATTGGTGGCGATCAGCCCGCTCACCCCGCCCTCCGCGCAGACCTCCAGCAGCTCGGCGATGGCGGGCTCGCCCAGGTCGGGCGCGATCTTGACCAGGATGGGCTTGCGCAGGCCAGGGTCGCCCCGCGACTGGAGCTGGTTCTCGCGCTGGAGCGCGGCGAGCAGGGCCGCGAGCTGCTCGCGGTCCTGGAGCTGCCTGAGCCCGGGCGTGTTGGGCGAGCTGACGTTGACCGCGAAGTAGCCGGCGTGGTCGAACAGGGTGCGGAACGAGGCGCTGTAGTCCTCGACGGCGCTCTCGAGGGGGGTGGCCTTCGACTTGCCGATGCTGATCCCCAACGGGATGGGCGACACGCCGCCGCGCTCGAGGCGCGCGGCGAGGGCGGTGGCCCCGCGGTTGTTGAAGCCCATGCGGTTGATCAGGGCCTCGTCGGCGGGCAGCCGAAACAGGCGCGGGCGCGGGTTGCCGGGCTGGGGGAACCACGTCACCGTGCCGACCTCGACGAAGCCGAAGCCGATGGCGGCCCAGGCCGGCAGGGCCACACCGTCCTTGTCCATGCCGGCGGCCAGGCCGACGGGGTTGGGGAAGCGCAGCCCGAAGATGGTGCGGCGCAGCTCGGCGCCGCTGAAGGCGAACAGGGCCGCCAGGCAGGCCGTGAGGGCCCGCGAGCGGCTCACGGCCCCGAGCAGGGCCAGGGTGCTCTCGTGCGCGGCCTCGGCGTCGCCGCGGCGCAGCCTGAACAGGATGGGGCGCAGGAGCGCTTTATACATGAAGGATGAGGGATGAGGGAGGAAGGATGAACGTCCGGCCGGCCTCTTGCCGGCCGCGGTCGTCGAGCATGGTGGCGCGGGACTCAGCCTTCATCGTTTTAGAACGGCTCGACGCCGGCCTCGGAGAGGCTGTCGGCCAGACGCTCGAGGTCGCCGACGGTGCGCAGGCGGCCCACCCGCTCGAGCAGGCGGCGCCGGTCGGCGTCGTCGGCCATCACCGCCCGCTCGATGTACTGACCCAGGTAAAGCTTGATCAGCTCGAGCTGGGCCGCCTCGAGGCGCTCGCCGCGCATGTAAACCTCGATCGCCATCCCGAGGGCGCCAGTCGTCTCCTCCATCCAGAAGCGCGGCGGGCGCTCCACCGGGAACGGATACGGGTAGTCGGGGTTCTCCACGAAGACCAGCGGGCCAATCTGCTCGGGCTCTTGTGACATACGTTATCCTCTAACGAGGCTATCGCCTCCCTCACCCACAAACAAACCCGGTCTGGACGTAAGGGCGCCCCGAGGTGGGCGCCCACGCGGGGGCGCCCCAACGCCAACCCCATGGGGAGCCAGCTACCCGGTAGGCATCCCCATGGCCTCGTAGAGGCGCGCGAAGTCGAAGTGGGCGTCCATCAGCTCGGCGAAGCGCCGCAGCTTGGGCTCCTGGTGGAAGCGCACCCGCCCGAACAGGCGCTCGGCCCGGTCCACGGTGGACAGGGTGTCGTCGGGCACCAGGATCAGCGGCACCTGGCGCTCCTCGGCCCGGTCAATCACCTGGGGGCTGGGGCGGAAGTTGCCGGTGAGCACCAGGGCCGTCGTATTGGTCTCGAGGGCGGCGAGCTGCAGGTCGCTGCGGTCGCCGCCGGTGATCACGGCCTTGTTGGCCCGCCGGCGGAAGAACGACAGGCTGGCGTCGGCGCCCATCGCGCCGATCATCAGGGACTCGACCGTGCGCGCGCACCACTCGCGCCGGCCGATCAGCTGGCCGCCCAGATGCTCGAGCAGCTCGTTCACGCTGATCCCGGCCAGGGTCGGGTCACGCGGCAGCAACCCGAAGACGGGGATGCCCCGCCCCTCCAGGAAGGGCGCCACCCGGCTCTGCACGAAGTCGCGCTGGGCCTCCTCGACCTGGTTGATCAGCACGCCGAGCAGCCGGTCGCCCACATAGCGCTGCACCGACAGGATCGTATCAACGTTGAGCGTGGAGCCGTAGCGCGTGATCAGCAGCCCGGGGGCCTGGAGCAGGTCGGTCACCTGGTCGGCCGTCAGGTCCACCAGGGCGCCCTCGGACCAGGTGTTGGTGCCCTCGAGCACGACAATGTCCTTGCCGCGCGAGATGGCGAGGTAGGCGTCGCGCAGGGTGCGGCTGTAGCTGGGGGCCTGCCCGCGCAGGATGCTCTCGACCACGCCGGGCGTGATCAGCACGGGGGCCACCTGCTCGAGGCTGGCGTCGAGCCCGATCGTCTGACGGATAAAGGCCGCGTCCTCGTCCATGATCGAGTCGGGCGTATGGGCCACCGACACGCTCACCGGCTTCATGTAGCCCACGCTGAACCCGTCGCGCTGCATGCGCCGCAGCAGGCCGATGCAGACGGCGCTTTTGCCGACGAAGGTCTCGGTCGAGGCGACATAGAGCGTTGCCATAGGCCCTCCGGGAGCTACTGCACGATTATTCTGGTATCGAGGACGACGGCGCCCTCGCCCGGGCCGTGGACGACCAGGGGGTTGAGGTCGATCTCGACGATCTCGGGGAGGTCGCTGACCAGCTGGCTGACCCGCAGCAGGCAGTCCTCGATCGCGGCGATGTCGGCGGGCCGCTCGCCGCCGACGCCCCGCAGCAAGGGGTAGGCCCTGAGCGAGCGGACCTGCTCCTGGGCGTCGGCCTCGCTCATCGGGGCCAGGCGGAAGGCGATGTCCTTGATCACCTCGACGTAGACCCCGCCGAGGCCGAGGGCGATCAGGGGCCCGAACTGGGGGTCGCGGCTGACGGCGATCAGGCACTCGCGGCCTGGGCGCACCTGCTCCTGCACCAGCACCCCGCGGATACTGGCGCCGGGCCAGTACTTGCGGGCCCTGTAGTCAATCAGCTCGAAGCTGTCGCGGGCGGCGGCCTGGTCGGGCACGCCCACCCGCACCGCGCCGATCTCGCTCTTGAGCAGGATGTCGGGGCTGGCCACCTTCATCACCACGGGGAAGCCCAGCTCGGCCCCGAGCTGCGCCGCCTCGTCGGGCGTGCGGGCCAGCCGGCTCTCCGGCACGCGCAGGCCGTAGGCGCTCAGCACCAGGCGCACCTCGCCCTCGTTCAGCTCGATCCGCCCGGCCGCGCGGGCGCCCGCCAGGATGGCCCGCAGCTGCTCGCGGTGCACCGGGTAGGGGCGGTAGACCGGCGGCGGTCGCCTGGTCTGCTCGACGTGGGCGTACATCGCGGCGAGGGACTGCACGGCCCGCTCGGGGAAGGTGTAGTTGGGGATGCGGTGCCGGTTGAGCGCGGCGAGGGCGGGCCCCAGGCTGTAGCCGCCCATGAAGCTGGCCACCACGGGCTTCCCATAGCGGGCGGTCACAGCGCCGATCGCCTCGGCCGTGCCCTCCAGCTCGCTCTGGGCCTGGGGGGTGAGCAGCACGATCACGCCGTCCACCTCGGGGTCGGCCAGGGCGGCGTCAAGGGCGAGCCTGTAGCGGTCGCTGCGGGCGTCGCCCAGGATATCAATCGGGTTGAAGACGCTGGCCGCGGCCGGCAGCTCGCCCTGCAGGCGCGCGACGGTGGCCGGGCTCGGGACGGCCAGGTGCAAGCCGCTGCGCTCCACGGCGTCCGTGGCGATGATGCCCATGCCGCCCGAGTTGGTCACGATGGCGACCCGGTTGCCCGCGATCATGGGCTGCGAGGCGAAGAGCATGGCCAGGTCGAACAGCTCGTTGACCGTGCGGGCCCGCAGGATGCCGCACTGGGCGAAGGCAGCCTCGTAGGCGCTCTCCGAGCCGGCGAGCGAGCCGGTGTGGTGGGCGGCGGCCAGGCTGCCCGCGGCCGTCGTGCCGCTCTTGATCGCCACCACGGGCGTGTTGCGCGTCACCTCGCGGGCCGCGGCCACGAAGGCCGGCCCGTCGCTGATGTCCTCCAGGTAGGCCAGGATGACCTTGCTCTGGGGGTCGCGGTTCCAGGCGTGCAGCAGCGTCACCTCGTCAATGTCGGCCTTGTTGCCGAGCGACACGAAGCGCG
>DAOLDO010000336.1:0-6925 GCA_035327325.1 Chloroflexaceae bacterium
GAAGAGGGCGCGCAGCTCGACGCCGACCGCCAGCTCGGCGGGGCCGCCCGCCAGCAGGACCCGGCAGAAGACCAGGTAGCGCCGCAGGTAGGCCAGGGTCACCACCGAGAGGCCCTTGCCCACCAGGGCGTTGTTGGCGTCGTTCCACTCGGGGCGCTGGGTGTTCATCCAGATGCCGCCCTCGGGCACGAAATTCACCAGCTTGGCCAGCAGCAGCAGCAGCAGCTTCTCGGCCATGGTGCTGTGGAGCACCTGCCCGTCGGGCCCCACCAGCAGCTTGCCGTCGGCGCCCCCCGCCTCCACCCGCGCGACGATGCGGCCCTCGCGCTCCCAGTCGAAGACGATTGTGTCGGCGGGGTCGGCGAGCAGTTCGGCGTAGGGCTTGATGAGGTAGGGCACCTCTACGTGGCTGAAGCGACGCCGGTTGAGCAGGGCGGCCAGGCGGCCCGGCTCGCAGCGCTCCGTGGCCTCCAGCAGCTTGAGCAGGTAGATGATCTGGTGGTCGCTCCAGTAGCCGATGTTCGCCCAGGGGTTCTCGGGCTCCGGCACCTCCCACTCCACGCCGGCGCGCGAGAGGCGGTAGGGGTTGTAGCCGTCGGCGGTGGTGGCGTTGAGGAAGCTTGCGACCATGCTCTCCAGGTAGGCGGGGAAGGCGTAGGCCAGGGGCTCCCAGTTCTGGAAGAGGTCGCGCCAGTTGCCCTGGTAGTCGAGGCGGCGCCGACCGTCCGCCCCGCGCACATTGATGCTGAAGCGGTTCCAGGGGCGGCTCGGGTCGCCGTGGCGCCGGCTGAAGGTGAGCGGCAGGTACTCGCCACAGAGCCGCTCGAGGTCCGCCACGCCGCTCGCGGCCGCCCGGGCGCGCAGCTCCCCCACGCCCACCCGGGCGGGCAGGCCGGCGAAGAAGGCCCCCTGCGCCTCCGCGAGGCGCGGGCTGCGGGCCGCGACGAAGGCCCGCACGTCGGCGACGTCGAGGCTGTCGCCGTCGGCGAAGACCCCACCGCGCATGATGTTGAACAGGGTGTTGGCGGCGTGGTGGGCGCAGGCCATGGCGTCGGCGCTGCGCTGCAGCCCGTCGGCGGCGGCGACCAGGGCCTCCAGCTCGGCGCGGCCGCCGGCGATGTCGGCCTCCAGCTCGACGGCCAGGCCGGCCGGGTCGTCGCGCAGGGCGCCGGCCAGGTCGGCGACCGCGGCGGCGTCCTGGGCCACGTCGGCGACGATCCGCCAGCTGTGGGCCGCGCCGGGCGCCAGCTCCAGCTCGGCGGCCAGCAGAAAGGCGCCGCGCCGGCCCCGCACGTCGTGCTCTGGCTGCGGCGGCGCCCCCCGGCGGAAGTCGGCCACCTGCGCCGACGAGAGCAGCGTCACGGCGTCGCCCAGGCCGTGCTGCCAGGCCACCGTGGCCCGCAGCGCCTCGCTCGCCTCTGCCAGGTCGGTGAGCGTCGAGCTCAGGGCGTAGATCGCCAGGCCGCTCGGGTCGAGCTCGGCCCGCTTGTAGGCGTCGAGCAGGTTGCTCATCTGGGACTGGACGGCCGTCGTCACGCCGTGTGGGAGCAGATTCTGCAGGCCGTCGAGCAGCCGCACGGCGCAGGGGGCGCCGGCCAGCTCCACCAGCCGGCAGCTGCGCACGAAGCCGAAGCGCGGGCTGGTCTGCCAGGTCGCCCGGAAGGCCAGGCCCAGCTCGTGGTTCAGCTCCTCGCAGACCAGCGTCGTGCTGAGGGCGTCCTTGTAGAGGTTGCGCTCGACCGCGCCGTCTTCCTCGTAGCGGGGGGCAAAGGGCTCCCAGCGGCGGGTCTCGCCCCCCCGGGTGACGTGGAGGATGCTGAGCGGGCCGGTGTGGGCGTGGCTGTCGTAGAGCCGGTCTACGGTCTCGTAGGGGAAGAGGGCCGTGTCGGGGCTGACGCGACCGGCGGTGAGGCCGCCGCTGCTGGCGACAAACAGCCAGTGGTCGGCCGCGCTGACCAGGCTGATCAGGAAGGGCTCCAGCCGGTCCGCGCCCGCGATTCGGTAGAACGGCGCGCCGTCGAGCTCTACGAAGCCGCCGTGCAAGGCGAGCGCGGCGGGGCCGGCCGGCGCCGCGCGGGCGCCGGGTGCGAGGGTGCTCATCATAGCTGCTCCGGGGCAGCAGGGCCACCGCCCTGCCTACCCGATCGAAGGCCCGGATCGCGCAGAGGCTGCGTCAGGGAGGGTGCCAGGGAGGGCTTGCCCTCCCTGAAAACCATTCTCTCACCCGGTTCGTATGCGGCAAGCGCAGCTTGCGAGCATAGAGCTAGCCCTTCACGGCGCCGGCCGTGAGCCCCGAGACGATGTAGCGCTGCAGCACGAGGAACAGCACCAGCATCGGCAGGGTCATGATCAGCACGGCCGCGGCGAGGGTGGGCCAGTCGCTGCCGTAGACGCCCTGGAAGACGATCATGCCGCGCGTGATCGGGTAGAAGTCCTTGCTGGTCAGGTAGATCGTGGGCAGGATCAGCTCGTTCCAGATGCCGATCGCGTGCAGCACCGCGATCGTGGCGATGGCGGGCTGGATCAGCGGGAAGACGATCGTGGTCACGAAGCGCCAGTAGCCGCAGCCGTCCATCGCCGCCGCCTCGTCCAGCTCGAGCGGCAGGGTCTTGATGTAGTTCACCAGGATGACCACGCCGATCGGGTTGACGAGGAAGAGCATCACGTAGCCGACCGGGTTGTTGTACAGGCCCAGGTTCAGCATCAGCTGGAACTGCGGGATCAGCGCCACCGGCAGGAACAGGGCGATGATGTAGAGGGTGAGCAGCCAGCCGGCGCCGCGCACGTAGCCCCGCGAGATCGGGAAGGCGACGAAGACGGCCGTGACCACGTAGATCAGCGTGGCCGAGGCGGTGTAGAGCAGCGTGTTGGTCATGTAGCGCAGGAAGTTCGCCTTCTCCCAGGCCTCGACGAAGTTCTCGAAGCGCAGGCTCGTCGGCAGCGCCGTCGCGCTCTTCATAAACTCCGGCATGGACTTCAGCGAGGTGATGACCAGCATCATCAGCGGCCCGACATAGACGATCGCGAACAGACCGAGCAGCGCGTAGGCGCCGATGCGGGCCCAGGGGATCGGCCTGGCGGGGGCGCGCCGCTCGGGGCGGCTGGCCGATTCGCTCGTGGTCAGGGTGCTCATCCCAGGATCCTCCTCTCGCGCCGCTGGAGCATGTACTGCACCGGCAGGCCGATCGCCAGCACCAGGCAGAAGAGTACGATCGAGGCGGAGGCGGCGTAGCCCTGGCGGAACGCGCTGGTGACGCTGCCCGAGGTCTGCCCGAAGCCCTGGGCGAAGATCAGGTAGCCGAGCACCTGGGTGCCGTTGCGGTAGCCGATCAGCACCAGGAAGAGCTGCCAGGCCTGGAGCGAGCCGATGATGTTCAGCAGCAGGTTGGTGTTCACGCTCGGCGTCAGCAAGGGCCAGGTGACGTTGCGGAAGACCTGCCAGCCCGAGGCGCCGTCAATCCGCGCGCTCTCGTACAGGTCCGCGGGGACGGTCTGCAGGCCGGCGATGAAGATCATCATGGTCACGCCGAGGTTGGCCCAGATCTGGACGAAGATCACCCAGGCCATGGCCTCGCTCGGCTGGCCGCCCAGGAACTCCGAGCGCACCCCGAACATGCCGAGGATGGTCGCCAGGGGGCCGCCCAGGGGGTAGAGGAAGAGCGACCAGATCAGGCCCTGGATGACCGCGCCGAGGATCACCGGCATGAAGAAGATCGTCCGGAAGATGTTGACCCCGCGCAGGCGCTGGTTCACCAGCAGGGCGAGCAACAGGCCGAGGCCGAACTGGATGCTCGTCACAAAGAAGCAGAAGATGAGCGTCCGGCCGAGGGCGGCGTAGTTGTCCCGCGACGCCTGGCCCATGAACAGGAACTCGCGGTAGTTCTCCAGCCCGATCCAGTTGACCTTCGCGCCCTGGATGCCGCTGGCATCGGTGAACGAGTAGACGCCTGTGGCGATCGCCGGCCCGAGCATGATCAGCAGGTAGAAGAAGAACCCGGGCAGCAGCAGCAGATAGGGGGCCAGCCTGGCCCTGCCCTGGCCGAAGTGGTAGTTCGACACACCTCACCTCGCGGTCTGTGTGGGCGGCTGCGGCGGCGGGGTCGCCGCCGCAGCGCGCTCCCGCTACTGGCTCGCGTCAAGCCCCGATTGGAGGTCGGCCTGAACCTTGTCGGCGAGTGTCTGGGGGTCGTCGTAGGTGCCGAAGGGCTGGAAGTACGAGGCGAAGGGGTTGGCGTACTCGCCGGCGCCCTTGGGGGCCACCCAGTACTGCTCGTAGCCCACACGGAAGTTCTCGAGGAACGGGGCCACGGCGGCGCCGATCGGCGTGTCGAGCGTGGCGCCGGGCTGGGTCGGGATGAAGCCGACGGCATTGACGAAGGCCTGGTAGTTGGCGGGCTCGGAGAACTCGCTCAGGTAGGCGAGGGCGGCGTCCTTGTTGGGCGTATTGGCGGCGATCGCCCACCCCTGGTCGTACTTGCCGAACAGGAACTTGTTCTCGTCGGGGTTGTCGCTGCCGGGGAAGGGGATGTAGCCCCACTCGAAGCCGGGCTCGGCGGCGTCAATCGCCGAGGCGTACCAGGTGCCGCCAGGGAACATTGCCACGGCGCCGGAGGCGAAGCGGCCGGGGGCGGCGTCGCCGGCGATCCCGCTCGCGCCTGGCTCCATCATGTCTCGGGCGTAGATCTGCATCCTGGACCACATCTCCAGGGCCTTGGCGTCGTTCCACTTCGTGCTGCCGGTCCAGAGCCCCTCGACAAGATCGGCCTGGTCGGGGTACAGGGCGCCGATCAGACCGTAGGCGCCGACGAAGATCGGCCAGCCATCCTTGCCGCCGGCGGTCATGCACTCCACCCCCGCCGCCTCGAAGGTCTCGCACGCCGCCACCAGCTCGCCCCATGTGGTCGGGACGGCCACGTTGTTGGCGGTGAAGAGGTCCTTGTTGTAGTAGATTCCGCTGTACGAGACGCGGCCGAGGTTGACCTGGTAAACCTTGCCGTCGTAGGTGCCGGCGTCGGCGATCGTGGCCTCGTCGTAGTTCTCGACGAACGGCTGCCCGGTCAGGTCCATCAGCAGCCCCGCCTCGATCAGGGTCTGCCAGTTCGGCGGGGTCACGTTGCTCATATACGGCTGCGCCTGGTTGGAGAAGCCGAAGATGTCAATCACGTCAATGTCGTTGGCCGTCAGGCGCGTCTGGGTGACCGTGCTGAGCTCGTTGGCGTTCACGACCGTCATATCAACCGTGACATTGGGGTACCTGTCCTCGAACTGCTGGTTGAACTGCTCCATGAACTCCACCATCGGCGGGTTCTGGTGGACCAGCACGCGCAGCGTCACGGGCGCGGCGGCGGCGGGAGCCTCGGCGGCGGGGGTGGCGGCGGCCGGGGCGGCGGGGGTGGCGGCGCCACAGGCGGACAGGGCTACGACCAGGGCGAGAAGCGCCCCAAGCAGGGCTGAGCGCCGGTTCAACATCACAAGCCTCCCATTGCTTCTTCAGCTACATCGCCAGTGTCAAGGGCCATCAGCGGGGCCGGGGGGTTCATGCGCATAGTCCTCCGATCCTGATGGGCCGGCGTCGGCCCACGCTGTCTTGAAACCGATTTCATAGCCCCCCACAGCACCATTCAGGCATAGGCGCCCGCCTGAGCGCCGCTGGCGCTGCATACAACGGGTTGGGAGCTCTTGAAAGCGATTTCGCGATGGCCAGATTATAGATCGCCCGATCCGCCCTGTCAAGCCCTTCATGGGTTGATATTTTGAAACCGATTTCATAACCGCGGCTTATGCCGCCCGATTTGGAGCCCTGTGGTACAATATCGGCAGTCGTTTGCCCGTATAGTCTTGAAACCGATGTCAAGAAAGCCGAGCACGCTCATGGCGAAGCAGCCCACAGTCAGCGACATCGCCCGGCTCGCCCAGGTTTCGCGCAGCACCGTCTCGCGCGTCCTCACCGGTAGCAGCCCGGTCCACCCCGAGAAGAGCGCCGCGGTGCTCGCCGCCATCGAGCACCTTAACTTCCGCCCGAACCTGACGGCGCGCGCCCTCGCCAGCGGCAAGTCAATGGTGATCGGCATCCTCACCCAGAGCATGGCCAGCCAGTTCTACGGCGAGCTCGCCCAGGGGATCGAGGAGGGCCTCGCCGGCAGCGGCTACCAGTGCGTCTTCGCGAGCGGCCACTGGGAGCGCGCCGAGGAGCAGGCCGCCCTCGACCTGCTCCTCGCCCGCCAGGTGGACGGCCTGATTGTGCTCGGCGGCGACCACCCCGACGACGAGCTGCGCGCCCTCAACGAGCAGATCCCGCTGATCGCCGTCGGTCGGCTGATCGAGGGCCTCGAAGACCACTGTATGCGCGTCGAGAATACGGCCGGCGCCTACCAGGCCGTCCACTACCTGCTCGAGCTGGGCCATCGCCGCATCGCCCACGTGAGCGGCATCCCCGCCCATATTGATGCCCGCGACCGCCGCCGCGGCTACGAGCAGGCTCTCGCCGGCGCCGGCCTGCCCCTCGACGAGCGCCTGATCGTCGAGGGCAACTTCACCGAGCAGAGCGGCCTGCTCGCCCTCGAGGCTCTGCTCGCCCGCGGCGTCCACTTCAGCGCGATCTTCGCCGCCAACGACCAGATGGCCTACGGCGTCAGGCTCGGCCTCTACCGCCGCGGCCTGCGCGTCCCCGAGGATGTCGCTCTCGTCGGCTTCGACGATGTGCTCGGCTCGGCCTATACGACCCCGCCCCTCACCACGGTTCGCCAGCTGATGCTCGCGCAGGGCCGCCACGCCGCCCGCGGCCTGCTCAACCTGCTCGCCGGCGCGCCGCCCGACCTGCCGCCTATTACGACCGAGCTGGTGATCCGCGAGTCCACCGCCCGCGTCCGCGGCTAGTACTCCGTCCGAGCTATTCTGATGGGTTGAGTGTTGGGTAAAGCTTCTT
>DAOLDO010000337.1:0-6910 GCA_035327325.1 Chloroflexaceae bacterium
GGCCCTGAGCGCCTTTGGCGCCGAGGCCAGCCGGCGCCCGTCGGCGCGGGTGTAGCACAGCTCGACGCCGGCGCCGCCCACGAGGATCTCCGCCGCCACCTCGCCGAGCAGCTCGCGCCGGCGCCCCGCCTCGGCGAGCCCGTAGGTCGGCACGAGCAGCTCCTCGACCTCGTCGGCGGGCAGGCCGGCCCGCCCGGCGGCGGCGGCCAGGGCCGCCTCGATCTGCTTCAGGGCGCCGGCGAGCTTCACCCGTGTCTTGAGGGTGGCAAGCTGGGCCATGCCATGCTGGCCGGGCAGCTGGCCCAGGGCCCAGATGCCGGCGTTGCCCAGGCGGGCCGAGCGCGGGCCGACGCCGGGCAGCTTGCGGTAGCAGGCCGCGACGAGGCCGGCGAGGGCGCGGGCCGTCTCGGGGCTGTCGTCGTCGGCGCAGAGCCAGACCAGGCCGCGGAGCACGTCGAGGTTGCGCTCCTGCATGAGCTGCGGG
This sequence comes from Chloroflexaceae bacterium, assembly GCA_035327325.1. Classification (GTDB taxonomy): domain Bacteria; phylum Chloroflexota; class Chloroflexia; order Chloroflexales; family Chloroflexaceae; genus CAIWXH01. The sequence goes on from DAOLDO010000337.1 coordinate 485, forward strand.
TGGCGCTCGGCGCCCCAGCGTTCGAGGACGGGCGCGGCGCGGGGCCGCTCGGCCAGGGGGAGCCAGCGCAGCGCGGCGGCGCGCACCGCGCCCGCGCCGAGGCGCTCGGCCGTGGACCTGGCCGTCTTCAGCCACCTGGCGCTCGGGGCCGAGCCCGTGGCGGCCGCGCAGTGCTGGAGCAGCTCGGCCCACAGGGCGCCCCTCCCAGGCTCCATAGCCGCCACCTCGGCGATCGCGGCGTCGGCCCACACGTCGCCGGGGAGCAGCGGCGTGGCGAGCTGGGCGATGCCGGCGAGCTCCTTGAGCCTGAGCAGACGCCGGCGCTGGTCGGCATCCCAGGCCCGGGCTTCCAGGTCGGCGATCAGCTCCAGCAGGGCCCGGTCCAGGGCGGGCGTGCGCGGGTGGCTCGCGAGGTGCGCCGCCACGATCTTGCTGATGTGGGGCTCGAGCCGCCAGCTGAATACGCCGCCCTGCGCCCAGGCCAGGATGGCGAGCACGTCGTCGTGGGTGAAGGGGAGGGCCCGCCGCAGCAGGGCTGTGAGGCTCTCGATCAGCGTCCAGCTCGCGGCCTGAGTGTGCCGCTGGCCCTCGCCAAGCCAGGCCAGGGCCGCCATCACGAAGGCGCGCTGCTCCTCGGGGCCGGCCCGCAGGAGCGCCTGGCCGGCGGGGGTGTCCTTCAGCCGGGCGCCGTACTGGCCTGGCGTGGCGGGCGCGGCGAGGATGGCGGCGAGCCACGCCCGCGCGGAGGTCGTCTGCGTGTCCATCCTAGCCCCCTACCAGCGGCACGAGCTTGAGGAAGGTCACGACCGTGGACGGCGCCAGGACCACCTCGGCGTCGAGCTGATCAACCTGCTGGTCGTCAATCAGCACCAGAAAGCCGTTGCGCATGAAGGCGTCGAGGGCGCGCCGCACCTGCTCGTCCGGGTCAATGCGACGCTGCCGGGGCATCCGGTAGCCGTTCAGGGTCAGCTCGGTCGCGCTCGGCTGCACGAGGCCGTGGAAGTACTCGCCCTGGCGCTCGTTGTACGCCGCGACCTCCTGCTCGATCCGGGCGCGGATCAGCTCGCGGACGCTCAGCTGGTTGGCGGGGACGCCGAGGATGAACTCGACGGGCGGCCGGCCTAGCTTGAAGGCCAGTTCATCGCGGATCGTGACCTGTGTGTGCATGTGTGCTCCATGTCGCGTACGTCGTCGTCCCGGTACAGGTCGCTGTCAGGGCGCGAGGCCCATCCACGCCCGCTCTCAGCATACCGCACGGGTGTGACAGGAAGTGTCACACGGCGCGAGCGGGCGCCTCGCTTGTCTCGCCGGCCGAGATGGGCTACCATAGCTGTCGCCGCGCCGGAGAGGCGCCGGCCCACCCGACAGAGGCCACGTGAGCAGCCAGACCACCTTGCGCGAGGCGACCCCGGCCGACGAGCCCTTCCTCTGGGAGATGCTGGCCCTGGCGGCGCACATGGCGGACGACGGCGGGGCCTCGGTGGAGGCCGCCAGGGAGCACCCGTTCCTCGCCAAGTACGTGCGCGCCTGGGGCCGCCCCGGCGACCTCGGCGTCATCGCCCTGGCGCCGGACGCCGGCCGCCCCCTCGGCGCCGCCTGGCTGCGTCACCAGAGCGGCCCCGAGCAGAGCTACGCGGCGGTCAATCCCGCCTACCCCGAGCTCGCCATCGCGGTGCGCCCGTCGCACGCCGGTCGGGGCCTGGGCGGGGCGCTGCTGGGCCATCTGCTCGCCCTGGCGCGCGGCCACTACCCGGGAGTCGTGCTCAGTGTGCGGGCCGACAACCCGGCGCGCCGGCTGTACGAGCGGCACGGCTTCGTCGTCACCGGCGAGATTGTCAACCGCGTCGGCACCCGCTCGCACGTTATGGAGCTGCGCCTCGCGCCGTAGTGTCCCCCGAAGGTGCAGCCTCCGGAGGGACGGACGGTGTCCAGCTTACCTGGCACGCCTCCTGCCCGATCGCCCCGAAGCCCCGCCCCCGGCCAGGAAGGATAAACTGAATGAGCGACCACTCGCCCGCGTACCTGGACCACACACAGCCCCTCGCGGACCGCGTGCGCGACCTGCTGGCGCGCATGACCCGCGAGGAGAAGATCGCGCAGATGCGCCACAACGCCTCCGCAATCCCGCGCCTGGGCATCCCCGCCTACAACTACTGGAACGAGGCGCTGCACGGGGTCGGCCGCAACGGCCGCGCCACCGTCTTCCCCCAGGCGATCGGCATGGCCGCCACCTGGGACCCCGGGCTCATCGAGCGCATCGCCGGGGCGATCGCCGACGAGGCCCGCGCCAAGTACCACGCGGCCCTGCGCCGCAGGGGCGACACCCTGACCTACCAGGGCCTCACCTTCTGGTCGCCCAACGTCAACATCTTCCGCGACCCGCGCTGGGGGCGCGGCCAGGAGACCTGGGGCGAGGACCCGTTCCTCACCGGCGAGCTGGGCGCGGCCTTCGTGCGCGGCCTGCAGGGCGACCACCCGACCTACCTCAAGGCGGCGGCCTGCGCCAAGCACTACGCTGTCCACAGCGGCCCCGAGCGCGAGCGCCACAGCTTCGACGCCGTCGTCTCGCCCCGCGACCTGCGCGACACCTACCTGCCCGCCTTTAAGAAGCTGGTCACCGAGGCCGGGGTCGAGGCGGTGATGGGCGCCTACAACCGCGTGAACGGCGAGCCGTGCTGCGCCAGCCAGATGCTGCTCGCCGACATCCTCCGCGGCGAGTGGGGCTTCGCGGGCCACGTCGTCTCCGACTGCGGCGCCCTGACCGACATCCACACCAACCACCGCGTCACCGCCGACGCGGTCGAGAGCGCGGCCCTGGCCCTGACCCGCGGCTGCGATCTCGGCTGTGACTCGCTCTACGCCGAGCACCTGGCCGAGGCGATCGAGCGCGGACTGGTGAGCGAGGCCGACCTGGACCGGGCCCTGGCGCGCACGCTCGCCACCCGCTTCAAGCTCGGCATGTTCGACCCCGAGGCGCATGTGCCCTTCGCCGCGACGCCCCTGAGCGTGGTCGAGTGCGAGGAGCACCGCCAGCTGGCCTATGAGGCGGCCGCCCGCTCGGTCGTGCTGCTCAAGAATGACGGCATCCTCCCCCTGGGCGACGAGGTGCGGCGCATCTGCGTGGTGGGGCCCAACGCCGCCTCGCTCGAGGCGCTGCTGGGGAGCTACCACGGCCTGAGCGCGTCGCTCACCACGCTGCTCGAGGGCATCGTCGGCCGCGTCGCCGAGGGGGTGAAGATCGAGTACCGCCCGGCCGTCCAGCTCACCCTCCCCAACACCAACCCCTTCGACGGCTCGGTGCTGGTGGCGGCCCACAGCGACGTCACGATCGCCTGCATGGGCCTCTCGCCGCTGCTAGAGGGCGAGGAGGGCGACACCATCCTGTCGGCGGAGACCGGCGACCGCTCCGCGATCGGGCTGCCCGCGGCCCAGGCCGACTACCTGCGGCGGATCGCGGCGACCGGCGCCCGGATCGTGCTCGTGCTCTGCGGCGGGAGCCCGATCGCCCTTGGCGATGTGGCCGACCTGGCGCAGGCGATCGTCTATGTGTGGTACCCGGGTCAGGAGGGCGGGCGGGCGGTCGCCGATGTGCTCTTCGGCGACGTCGCGCCCTCGGGCAAGCTGCCCCTGACCTTCCCCATGTCCGACGAGCAGCTGCCGCCGTACGAGGACTACGCGATGGCGGGGAGGACCTACCGCTACATGAGCGCCGAGCCGCTCTATCCCTTCGGCTTCGGCCTGAGCTACACGACCTTCGCCTACGGCGACCTGGCCCTCTCCGCCGAGCGGGTCGCGGCCGGCGCGGGGCTGACGGTGCGCTGCAGCGTCGCCAACACCGGCACGGTCGCGGCCGAGGAGGTGGCGCAGCTCTACCTGAGCGACCTGGAGGCGACGGTGCCCGTGCCCATCCACAAGCTGGTCGGCTTCCAGCGCGCGCGGCTGGGACCGGGCGAGCGCCAGGAACTGGAGTTCACGCTCGCGTCGGAGATGCTTGCCCTGGTGGACGACAGCGGCGCGAGCCGGGTCGAGCCGGGGCAGTTCCGCGTGACCGTGGGCGGCTGCTCGCCGGGGGCCCGCGGGATTGCCCTGGGGGCGCCGGAGCCGGTCGCGGCCACCTTCGAGGTGGCGTAGCGGCGGGCGCGGGCCGCGCGTCAGGCGGCGATGGCCTGGGCCACGTGGACGGGCAGGCCGCGCTCGCGCAGGGCCTCGACGGTGGCGGCGGGGGCCTGATCGTCGGTGATCAGGGCCCGCAGCTCGGCGAAGTCGGCCACCTTCATCAGCGAGCGCACGCCGAACTTGCTGCCGTCCACCAGGGCGACCACCTCGGCGGCGGCGGCGATCATGGCCCGCTTCACCTGGATCTCCAGCATCTTCGGGTCGGTCAGGCCGTCCTGGGCGGTCAGGCCGGAGGCCGAGATGAAGAGGCGGCGCGCGTAAAACTGGCTGAAGAACTCCTCGGCGACCGGGCCGACGAAGGTGGCCGACTCGGGGCGGAGGATGCCCCCGGTGCAGATGATCGTCGCGCCGAGGGGCAGGTGGCGGCGCAGCTCCTCGCAGGTGGCCAGGCCGTTGGTCACCACCGTGAGGTCCTCCCTGTCGGCCAGGAAGGGCGCCATGGCCGTGGCGGTCGTGCCGCCCTCGAGGATGATGATGTCGCCGTGGTCAACCAGCTCGGCGGCGCGACGGGCGATCTGGACCTTCTGGGGGTGCGAGAGGGTCTGGCGCCGCTCGCGGGCGACGAGGACCGGCTCCGCCGCGGCCGAGGGCCAGCGCACCGCGCCGCCGTAGGTGCGCTTGATCAGGCCCAGCTCCTCCAGCACCTTCAGGTCGCGGCGGATCGTCATCTCCGAGACGCCGTACTTGCGGCTCAGCCGGGGGATGATGTTGTCGTCGAGGCCGTCAATGTCCTTGACGATCTGCTGGCGGCGCTCCAGCGGCTTCAGCATGTGCCCTCCTTCACCGGGGCGGGCGGGTATGATGCCGCGGCGCGGGCGCGGCCCCCCGGCGAAGTATAACATGATCTCGCCCCAACCCTCCTCCGACGGGCGCCCGACATGTGAATCGTGAACGCCTCATTGTTGACAAATCACATATCCGGTGGTAGTTTGAGACACATCCAGGCCGCCTCAGCCCCGCCGCCTCGCCAAGACCCCGTGAGGTCTCTCTATGGCCCGGCTTGCCATCATCCACACGACGACCGCCACGGTCGAGCTGCTGCGGTCCCTCGCGGCCGAGCTGCTGCCCGAGGTGGCCGTGGTCAACATCGTGGACGACTCGATCCTGCCGCGGCTGGCCGCCAACGGCGGCGACCTGTCCGCCGTGGCCCCGCGGGTGCTCCAGTACGCCCGCTTCGCCGAGGAGGGCGGGGCCGACGTGATCCTCGAGGCCTGCTCGTCCATCGGCGAGCTGGTGGAGGAGGCCAGGCGCAGCGTGCGCACGCCGGTCGTGCGCATTGACGAGGCGATGGCCGAGCGCGCGATCGCCCGCGGCCCCCGCGTGGGCGTCGCGGCGACCCTCGCCACCACCCTCGCGCCGACCTGCCGGCTGCTCGAGCGCCAGGCGGCCCAGTCGGGCCTCCCGATCAGCCTGCGCACCGCCCTGGTGGACGACGCGTACCGGCGCCTGATGGCCGGCGACCGCGAGGGCCACGACGCCGCGCTGGCCGCCGCCCTCGCCGAGCTCGCCCCGAGCGTGGACTGCGTGGTGCTCGCCCAGGCCAGCATGGCTCGGGTGCTGCCGGCCCTCCCCGAGGAGCAGCGCGCGAAGTTTCTCACCAGCCCTCGGCTGGCCATGGAGCGGGTGCGGGACGTGCTCGCCGCCCTGCCCGGCCGGGCCCCCTGATGGCGAGCCCTGCCCGAGCAACAGCCGGCGCCCAACATCAGCGTGCGCAGGAGGCATGAGCGCGCAGGCCGTCTCGGCACGTCAATTGCTGTCAAAGCGCTGCTAGATTTCAGGTCTATAACCAGGTCGCGCTGGTCGCTGCTCGCGCTGGAGGGTGCCTCCGGCAGGCTCGGCCGGGTGGAGGGGAGCCGCGGGCCCCACAGGTGGGCCGTGCCCCTCAGACGAGATCGCCGCGGGCCCCGCGCGCCCGCAAGCGGAAGCATCGAAGACGATGTATGACGACTACTTCCCCCCATAGCGCCCGCCGGCCTGGGGCCATGGCGCTGTCCGTCGCGCGGCCCCCTCCCGTGAAGCCTTGCTCAGGTCGCTAACTCTTCATGGCACGGTGTAGTGTCTGACTGTAGGAGGAACTATGCGCGTCCGACACCCCGCGTTGCTCTCGCTGATGCTCGTGTTGGTCCTGTTTGTCGCGGCCTGCGGCGGCCAGCCGACCGCCCAGCCGACGGCGGCGCCGCAGGCCGCCGAGCCCGCCCCCGCGCCCGCGGCCGAGCCCACCGCCCCCCCCCCGGCCGAGCCCACCGCCCC
>DAOLDO010000338.1:0-6898 GCA_035327325.1 Chloroflexaceae bacterium
CCACGTTGCGGGCCCCGTTGCGGCGGGCCTCGTCGGCCAGGTGGCGCGTGTTGGCGGTGACGCCGGCGGCGAGGGGGGGCAGCAGATCCTGCCAGAAGCCGAAGACCGCCCGCTGCCAGCCCGCCGTGAGCCTGTTGCCGCGCACCTCGTCGTCGTCGCAGTCCACGTAGAAGCTCTGGCGCCGCAGCAGGGCCACGGCCACCAGGGCGGCGAGCCCGTTCACCGGCTGGGGCTTGCCCAGGTGGTAGGCGTCGGCGGGCGAGCGCAGGGCGCCCCAGATCATGCCGAGGGTCGAGCGGGCCAGCACCAGCAGCAGGGCCAGGGGCCCGAAGCGCCCGGGGACGCTGCCGGCCTTGCGGGCGTGCATCTGGCCCACGTACCAGACCTCGACCCCATCCTCCGTGAAGCGCCGCCGCTCGCAGCTCGCCAGGTCGGGGTGCAGGGCCAGGACGCGCACGCGGTGGCCGAGGGCCGCCAGGCCGCGGGCGATCTGGAAGTAGCGCCGGCCTGACGGGCGCTCGACGCCCATGATGATCATGAAGGTGATGCGCACGGCGCTACACCCGCACCCCGAGGTCGCGCGCCGCCCCCTCGAGGGTGGCCACGAGCTGCTGCCACGAGAAGGTCCGCCCGGCGCCGACGCGGCGCACGTTCTCGGCCATGGGGGCGGCGAGGCCCGCCTCGAAGTAGCGCACGATCGCCTCGGCCAGGGCCCCCTCGTCCTGGGGCGGCACGATCAGGCCGGTCACGCCGTCCTCCACCACCTCGTGCAGGCCGCCGACCCTGGTGGTGATCACGGGCTTGCCGAAGCCGAAGGCCAGCTGGACCACGGCGCTCTGGGTGGCCGAGACGTAGGGCAGCACCACGGCGTCGGCGAGTGCGAAGTACCGGCCCAGGTCCTCGTTTGGCACGTAGCGGTTGACGATAGTCATGGCGTCGCTGACCCCGAACTCCTCGGCGTAGCGCTGGTAGAACTCGGGCGCGGTCCAGAACTCGCCGACGACGAGCAGGTGGGCGCCGACCCGCTCGCGCACGCTGCGCATGGCCTGGATCAGGTACTCGAGCCCCTTGTAGGGCCGCACGAAGCCGAAGAAGAGCACGACGGGCGCGCCGTCGGGCAGGCCCAGCTCGCGCCGCAGGTCGCGCCCGGGCTGGCCGGCGGCCCCGTCGCCGAGGGGCGCGTAGGTGGGGATGGCGGCCTTGTAGACCCGGGCCTGGGGCAGCAGGGCCAGGAGGCGCAGGCGGTCCTGCTCGCTGTGGACGACCAGGGCGTCGCCGCGGCGCAGCACGGTGAGGGCCAGGCGCCGGTCGATCACGCCGCCGCCCTCGTGGGGCACGACGTTGTGGCAGACGAAGACGATCTTCACCTTCGTGTTGCGCTTGACCAGGTGGGCGATCGTGGTGAGGCAGGGCGTCCAGTAGGGCACCCACCACTGGAGCAGCAGCACGTCGGGCTGCTCGGCGCGCACGCGCCGGTAGAGGCGCCACCAGGTGAGGGGGTTGCTGGGGTCGAGGATGTACTCGGCCTCCACCTTGAGCGGCGCGTCGCTGGGGTCGCGGTCGGTCTTGCCGGGGAAGAGCCAGCGCGGGTACTGGCGGGTGAACGAGAACAGGGGCGCGCGGTGGCCGGCGGCCCGCAGGTGCTGCACGAGCAGCGTGGTATAGTGGGCGATCCCGCCGCGGAAGGGGTAGGTCGGCCCGACGACGCAGATCCGCACTAGCGCACCCTCCAGATGGTCACGCCGCCGTCGCCGTAGACGCGCTCGTAGAGCGGCGAGGCGTCGAGGCGCGCCGGGTCGAGGTACTCGTCGGCCGGGTTGGCCGCGGGGCCGTCGTAGAGGTAGGCGTAGCCGCCCGCCCTGAGGGCCGCGGCGGCCTCCGGGCTATCAGCCGGGTGGTCGAGCACGGCCCTGTTGCGGTCAATCACCAGCTGCATGTAGCCCGGCTCCTCGGCGGCCTCGAAGCCGTACGAGATCGGGTCGAGGTTGGTGCGCCTGCCGCTGAGGAAGGGCAGCCACCACCCGCCGTCGGTGCCCACGTAGACGCTGCCCGCGTAGGCCGGGAAGCTGTTGACGAAGACCCTGGCGTCGGGCGGGACGTGCTCGCGCACCCACTGAGCCGCGGCCAGGTCGCCCTCGGCGAGGAGCTGGAAGCCCGGGTCAACGACGCGGGCCTGGTAGCCGAGGCCCCAGGCGGCGATCGCCGCGGCGGCCAGCAGCTCGAGCGGGCGCACCGCTCTGGCGAAGGCCGGGGCGGCGCGGGCGGCGAGCCAGGCCAGCCCGTCGAAGAGGGCGGCGAGGCCGGCGCCGGCCAGGGGGCAGAGCACGAGGTAGGCCGCGAGGACCGCGGTGAAGCTCGAGATGATCCCGGCGCCGGTGAGGCCGAGCAGGAAAGGGTTCGCGGCGAGCCAGACGGCCCCGGCCCAGAGGGGCAGGAGCAGGCCGGCCCAGCGGCGGCGGGCGACGATCCAGACCAGCCCGAGCACGGCCAGGGGCAGCAGCCCGTGGGCGATGGCGCGCTCCATGTCCACGACCGACTGGTCGTTGCCGGTGTCGGTGCCGATATTGTTGGCGATGAAGTGGCCGGCCAGGCGCAGCATCTGGCCATCGCGGATACGCAGCAGCCAGGGCAGGGTGAGCAGCAGCCCGCCGGTGCCGGCAAGGGCGCCCATCACGCTGACCCGGGCGAAGGGTCGCCACGAGCGGGCGCGGGCGGCCAGGGCGTAGAGGCTGTAGAGCAGCACGAAGAGCGCGGCGAAGACCGCGATCCGGTAGTGGCTGAGGGCCACGCCGGCGGTAGCCAGGGCGGCAAGGCTAGCCGGGCGGGCCAGCTCGCGCCAGCGGGTCTCGGGGGCCGTGGCCCGGTCGATCAGCAGCATCCAGGCCAGGCAGGTGGCGGGAAGCACGGTCTGGCCGGCCAGCTGGGTGTAGCGCCCCCAGTTGACGAAGTAGGCGGGGAAGACGCTGAGCAGGGCGACGACGAGGGCGCCCCAGAGGGCGGGCCGGCCGTCGCCGAGCAGGCGCCGCGCGAGCAGGAAGACCCCCGGGGCGGCGAGGGCGCCGAGGATCTGGCCCACGGCCACCACGCTCAGGCGGGCGGGGGCGCCGCTGAGCCAGCTGAGCCAGGCGGCGAGGCTGTGGAAGCCGAAGTGGTAGGTCAGGGTGGTGAGGGGCGCGTAGGGTGCCCAGGAGCGGAAGAGGCCGCCGTTGTCAATCAGCAGCTGGCTGATCACCGTGTGGTGGTACGAGTCGCCGAACAGGCCGGCCGGCAGGCCGCGGGCCGCGTAGAGCCGCACCGCGAGGGCCAGGCCCGTGACCGTGAGCAGCAGGGCCAGCTCGGGGTCGGGCCACGCGGGCCGGGGCGGGAGCGGCGCGCCCTGGCAGGGCCAGAGGGCCACGGCGGCGCAGAGGGCCAGGAAGATCCAGCAGAGGGCCGGGCCCCAGGCGAGCCCGGCGAGGTCGGCGAGCAGCAGGAGCAGGGGCGGGGCGGCGCAGCTGAGGCCGACGGCGGCGGCGAAGCGCTCGGCGGGGCCGAGGGCCCCGGGCGCGAGCAGGCGCAGGGCGGCCAGCCCGGGCAGGGTGAAGAGGGCTGTAGCGGCCAGGGCGGCCAGGGGCGCGCCGGCGAGGGCCGCCGGCAGCCAGGCGAAGAGGCCCGGCGCGCCGGCCAGCAGGGCCACGAGCACGAGCAGGGCCGTCAGCGCGCCGAGCCGCCCGCGCCCCGCCGCGCGGCTGTATTCGACTGTGGCGGCGTGGTCGAGACTCATGCTGCTGGCGCTTTGTGCTGCCCGGGGCGGCACCTTGAGACGCCCCGCCGGGGCGTCTCTACCGATGGTGTTGGCGCCTTGAGACGACCTGTCGGGGCGCCTCTACGGGCGGACGCGGCATTATACCACGGGGCGATCAGCGGGCCTGCCGCTCGAACTCGCGCAGGCGCGCCACCTGGGCCGGGCTGGGCCCGATGATCGGGCGGGCCCGCCGCACGTGGTCCAGGGCCTCGAGGTGGCCGATGCGCCGGCTGGCCACCAGGTAGGCCGCCGCCATGATCGGCGCGCGGCCCACCCCGGCGTGGCAGTGGACGAACACCGGCTGCCCGGCCCCGTGGGCCTCCTCGATGAAGGTCACGCCCTCGGCGAGCTGGGCGAGGGTGGGCGGGGTGAAGTCGGGGACGAGCAGGCGCAGGGCACGCTCGGGCGGCTCGCCGGCGAAGCTGTCGGGGCGCTCGGCCTGCATGCTCAGGACGGCCCGCACGCCCAGGGCGCGCAGCAGGGGCCACTGCTCGGCGCGGAACTGGCCGCCCACGAAGAGCAGCGGCTCGACCCGCGAGATGTTCAGGCCGAAGAAGCGGCGCCACTGAGCGCCGACGTAGGTGATCATCGGGGGCGACCTCAGACGGCCCGGCGCGCGACGCGGCCGGCGCCGTCTATCTTACCACAGCCCTGCCCCGGTGCTCGTTCTCGTGTACAATGAATGGCGTGTGGGGGCCGTGCAGCTACGCGCCCCGAGCCCTCGCATCAGGTATGTGGCTCTTTCGAAAAGGTCTCGACATCAGCCGCACCGCGGCGCGCTCGGTCCAGGGCGACGACCTCACGGTCATCTCGCGGCTCCTGCGCGACAGCCCGCGGCGCTACCACGGCCTGAATGGGGTCGATCTTCCGGCCCTGCTCGCCGCCAACCACGGCGTCGTCCTCGCCGCCCCAGGCGAGATCTACGGCGTCGCCCTGGTCGGCGCGCCCACGGCCGCCACCTGCTGGCTGCGCGCCGTCGCCCTGGCCGACGGGCTCGAGACGCGCCCGGCCCTGGGGGCCCTCGTCCCGGCCCTGGAGGAGGCGGTCGCCGGGCGAGGCGTGCGCGAGATCTTCTTCGCCGGCGACGACTCGTCCGACGCCTGGCTGTCGCTTGTCCTGCAGGAGCACGGCTACCTGAAGACGACGGAGATCCTGGTCTACGAAAAGCCCCACCTCGATATTCCCGCCGCCGGCAACCCCGCTGTGCAAGTTCGCCCCGCCGCCGACGTTGATCTGCCCGAGGTTATGCGGCTCGACCGGGCCTGCTTCGAGCCCCAGTGGACCAAGGACGGGACCATCCTCGGCCCCGCGATCGAGCACGGGCCCTACTTCGTCGTCGCCGAGCTGGAGCACGAACCGGTGGGCTACGCCTACGCCACAACCCACTTCGGCGGTCGCCTGGTGCATCTGGTGCGCATCGCCGTGGACCCGGCGCGGCGCGGGGCGGGCATCGGCGTGCGCCTGCTCGCCGACGTGGTCGCGTTCGCCGAGGAGCAGCACGCCGCCGCCATCACGCTGAACACCCAGGCCTACAACGCGCGCGCGCAGCGCCTCTACAGCTGGTTCGGCTTCGCCCCCACCGGCGAGCGCCAGACGGTGCTGCGCCGCGCTCTCTAGCGGGGCCCTCGCCCTCGCGCCCCTCCCTCCAGGAAAGGAGGATCCCGTGCCTCCAAGAGTAGACCCCCGCGACTGGGACCGTCACTTCCGTCCCGGCGCCCCGCGGCGCGGCGGCCCCCTGCGCGCACTCGCCAACGTGCTACTGATCGGCAGCGCCGTTGCGCTCCTCGGCGGCGGCGCCTTCTTCGGCCTGCGCTTCGGCATTGACCGGGTGCGCGCCAACAACGCCGCCACCGCCGTCGCGGTCCAGACGAGCAACGCCGTCGTGCTGGCCGCCCGCACAGCCCGCGCCCTCGAGGCCACTTCGACGGCCGCGGCCGTGGTCGTCGCGCCGACCCCCACGGCCCCGCCCGCGGCGGCCCCGATCGGGCGCGGCAGCGTGATCGCCGGGGGCAACCTGCGCAGCCAGCCCGTGGTCAGCCCCGAGACGGTGATCGGCCAGGTCTGCGCGGGCGACGAGGTTGACTTCCTCGAGCAGAGCACCGCCGCCGACGGCTCCCTCTGGTACCGGATCCGCGTCACCGAGGTGTCCGGCGCGTGCACGCCCCAGCGCGTCACCCTGGGCAGCCTGGGCTGGGCCAGCAGCACCCTGCTCTCGCCGCCGGCTAGCCCGTGACCGCCTCGTAGACCCGCAGCGTCCCCAGGGCCGTGCGCCGCCACGAGAACTCGCGGGCCCGCCGCAGCCCCCGCGCCCGCAGCTCGCGCCGCAGCTCGGCGTCGCCCAGCAGGCGCGCCAGCCCCTCGGCCAGCGCCTCGGGGCTGGCCGGGTCGAAGGTCAGGGCCGCGTCGCCCACCACCTCGGGCAGGCTCGCGGCGGCCGAGCACAGCACGGGGACGCCGCAGGCCATGGCCTCCAGCGGTGGCAGCCCGAAGCCCTCGTAAAGGGACGGGAAGACGAAGACCTCCGCCCCGCTGTAGAGGGCCGGCAGGTCGGCGTCGGGCAGGTTGGGGAGCAGCCGCAGGCCGGCGCTCAGCCCCCGCTCGCCCACGTAGCGCCGCAGCTCGGGGTGCTTGCGGTCCTCGTGCCCGGCGATGGCCAGCATGCGGCCCCCGTGGCCCGGCCCGCGCCCCAGCAGCTCCCAGGCCCGCAGGAGGGCCAGCAGGTTCTTGTGGGGCTTGTTCGAGCCGACGTAGAGGGCGTAGCGCTCGGGCAGGCCGTGGCGCGCCCGCGCGGCGGCCACCTCGGCGGCGGGCCGCGGGCTGAAGCGGGCGTCGGCCGCCAGGGGGGTGACCGCCAGGCGCGCCGCGGGCAGCCCGTAGAGCCGGGCGATGTCGGCGCGGGCACTCTCGGAGATCGTGACCACCGCGGCGGCCTGGCGCAGCGAGAGGGCCAGGCTCGCCCGGTAGAGCAGCCGGCCGCGCCACGAGAGCGTCGCGGGCATGTGCCGGCCGAGCAGATCGTAGAGCGTCACCACGGCGGGGCAGGGCAGGCCGAGGACGGGGCGCACGAAGTAGGGGGCGTGGAGCAGGGCCAGCCCCAGCCGGCGGGGCAAGGCG